>JBGPMY010000075.1:0-7780 GCA_041487235.1 Dehalococcoidia bacterium | reverse complement strand
CTCTCCAACGGCGGCCGCGCCATCACCATGCTCCCATCCACCGCCCTGGACGGCGCCCTGTCGCGCATCGTCGCCACTCACGAGCCCGGCTCCATCGTCACCATCCCGCGGTTCTTCGCGGATACGGTGGTCACGGAGCACGGCGTGGCGCGGCTATGGGGGAAGAACCATCGGCAGCGCGCCCAGGAGTTGATCGCCGTGGCCCACCCGGACTTTCGGGCGGAGCTGCGGCGGCAGGCCCAGAGCTTCTTGGGATGATCGGGTTGGCGGCCTAGCAGGAGGTAACGATGAAGATTGGCGCCCATGTGGGAACATCTGGTGGAGTCGATAAGAGCATCGATCGGGCGCTGAAGATCGGGGCGGAGACGATCCAGATCTTCAGTGGCGCGCCGCAGGCCTGGCGGCGCAAGAACTACACTCAGGCGGAAGTCGATGCCTACCAAGCGAGGGTGCAGGAGACCGGGATCGAGCCCGCATTCATCCACGGGCTGTACCTGGTGAACTTGGCCACCGACAATCCGGACCTTCTCGCCAAGTCCCTCGATGCTCTAGGACAAGAGATGAACGCGGCTGGCCTGATCGGCGCCAGGGGCGTCATCTTCCACCTGGGCAGCCACAAGGGAGCGGGCTACGAGGCGCGCTTCGAGCAGGTAGTGGACTGCGTGCGGCGGGTAGTGGACGGCGCGCCGCAGAATACCTGGCTCATTCTGGAGAACAGCGCCGGCATGGGCGGCGCCATCGGCTCCAGCTTCGCGGAGCTGGGCAGGATCGTGCGGGAGGCGGGCAGCCCGCGGGTCAAGATCTGCCTGGACACGCAACACGCCTTCGCGTCCGGTTATGACGTCAAGACGAGAGACGGGCTGGAGAGTGCGCTGTCCGAGTTCGAGCGCGAGATCGGGCTGGAGCGCCTGGTGGCCGTCCACGCCAACGACTCTAAGTGCCCGTTGGCCGGCGGGTTGGATCGCCACCAGAACATCGGCGAGGGCCATATCGGCCGCGACGGCTTCCTCAACATCCTCTCGCACAAGGCCTTCGCGGAGACGCCCTTGTTGATCGAGGTGCCCGGCTTCGACAATGAGGGGCCGGACCGGCAAAACATCGAGATCCTGAAGGCCCTGCGCGCTGAAGCCGGCGCGTAGGGATTCACGGCACCTTCACGACCTTCACGGGCAGAGCTACAGACCCTGCTCGCTCGCTATCGGACAATAGAGCGTCGCCGGTTATGGTGCGAACCCCCAACGTCTACGCGCCGAACCCATCTATCTAATCGCGCCGCGCTTCTCCCCAGGGACATCCAGCTCGGCGTGCCGGCGGCTCAAAGGAGTCCGATACGCACAGCCCGGAAGAGGAAAGGGCACGAACCTTGCCCAGTGACCCCAGCCGTAGTCGCAACGGCGGGCGCAATCAGACGGAAGTAGTCCGGACGCGGCCCACTGAGGGGCGGAAGCGCCTCGTTTCAGACTACGAGCGTCTGGCGCGGCGTCTTGTCCTGAGCGAGGAGGAGCGCCGGCTCCTGATCTACGACTTGCACGATGGCCCGGTTCAGCAGCTGACCGCTGCGCAGATGCACCTGGAGTGCTATCGGGCCAAGAATACCCAGAATGAGGACCCCAAGCTGGCGGCCTCTCTGGAGAGCGCGGCAGCCTATCTGGCGATGGCAGTGCGCGAGATGAGGCGCATCATGTGCAGCCTTCGGCCCGCTGCGCTTGACGACCTGGGGCTGGCCGATGCCATCAGGCGGCACCTGGCCCAGGAGGCCAGACGCGCGGGCCGCGAGATCAACTTTGCCACCAACCTTGGCGACATGCCATTGGAGGCCGCCCCGGAGACCGCCGTCTTCCACATCGCTCAGGAGGCGGTAGCCAACGCCCTCAAGCACTCCGGGTGTGGCCCGATCGACGTCAACCTCAAGAAGAACCACACGACGCTTGTGCTGGAAGTCAAGGACTCGGGGGTGGGCTTCGACGAGAGCCGGCTCTCTGAGACCCCGCCGATAGGCCGTGGTCTGGGGCTGCTGAGCATGCGTGAGCGAGCGGAGCTGCTGGGCGGCCAGCTGCGAGTTGTCACGGCGCCGGGAATGGGAACAGCCGTGATCGCGAAGGTGCCGCTCACTACACAGGAGAGGCGTCGTGGCGCTGAGTCGGCCTTGCCGCCGGCCCTTGGTCAACCCGTACTCGGGGGGAAGGCCCGCTCCAGGCGCTCCCTGTCCAAGCCGAAGATCACTTCGCGACCGAGCCTTATGATCGGACGCCGGATCAGGTAGGGCACCTCCAGCATCATTTTGACAAGCTCATCATCTGGAGGTGGGCTCTTCGGGTCCAGATTCATCGCCTTGGCTCGCGGGCTCCGCCAGGCGAAGGCGTCGGCCGGGTCTATACCGCGTAGCAGACCGCGCAGCTCTCCCTCAGTCAGGCGCGCCTTGAAGAAGTCACGCTCGCGCACCGTCACGCCCCTCTGCGAAAGCAACTCCTTCGCTCGTGCGCAGCTGCTTCAGCCGCGCATCAGGTAGAGATCGGCTTCCATCGTTAAGCCAGGAGGAGCGAATTAGCCCACCGGTTGCTTGAGCGCGTATATCTCCGCCAGCATGTCAAGGAAGGCCAGCACCGTCCGCGGCCGCCGGCGATTGCGACGGTAGATTAGAGAGATCGGCCGCTTTATCGGCTCGGCGTCTATCAGGTCCACCCTCACCAACATCCCCGCTTCCAGCTCCCGCTCGATCGTCACCAGCGGAACCAGGGCGATGCCCAGCCCTTCCTCCACCATGCGCTTGGTGGCCTCCAGGGAGTCCAGCTCCATGGCAACGTTGGGGATGACGCCGGCCTGCCTGAAGAAGCTGTGTATCTGACCATAGTATGACGAGCCGCGATCGAAGAGGACGATGGGTTCCGTGGCCGCTTCCGCCACTGTGGCCTCGCCCCTTTCCGAGAAGCGGTGTTCCGGGTAGGCTACCAGCACGATCTCGTCGTCGTACAGATGTATCGTCTCCACCTCGGCGTTGGCGAGCGAGCGCGCCAACCCCACCTGCACTTCCTCGTTGAGCAGCATCGTCAGCACCTGCTCAGAGCGGCCGGTGCGGATGATTACGTCCACGCCGGGATAACGCTGGCAGAAGGCGTGCAGGATCCTGGGCAGGACGTAGGTAGAGATGGTCAGGGCCGTGCCCAGGCGCAGAGAGCCCAGTTGCACGTTGCGCACCTCGTCCACTGCGTCTCGCCCCTCCCGCAGCGCCTGCAGGATGCGCTCCACGTACGGCATGAAGGCCAGGCCGGCGTCGGTGAGCCGGACGCCGCGGCCGCCTCGCTCGAACATCTCTTCCCCCAGCTCCCGCTCCAACGCCTGGATGCGGGCCGTTATGGACGGCTGCGTCAGCTGCAGCACCTCAGCGGCGCGGCTGAAGGAGCGGTGCGTGGCGACCTGTAAGAAGGCTTCTACCTGACCGAAATCCATAACCCTGCGACGGCGACTATTGATCACGCCTATGGCTGGCATGCAAAAGTCTAAAGATATCTATGGCTGCGGTCAAGCACAGCGCATCAGGCCGGCCTTCAGGCGTGGCGCTCGGTCCTGGCCCGGAAGGCGGCGCTGGTCTCGTGGGTCTGGAACCATTCGGCGTTGCTCTCAACGTAGCTCTTCCACTGCTGGGGCACGTCGTCCTCGAAAAAGATGGCGTTGACCGGGCAAACGGTCTCGCAGGCCGCGCAATCGATGCAGGTCTCAGGGTTGATGTAGTACTGGGGCTCATCCGTGGTGCTGTGGATGCAGTCCACCGGGCAGACGTCGACACAGGAAGCGTCCTTGGTGCCGATGCACGGCTCTGTGATCACGTAGGTCATATTCGCTCTTGAACGCCGGCCCGGCCGGTGCTGAACATTTTAGCCGCCGCCCACTTCCGCTACAAGTTCGCTCACGCCCGTGAATCCACTTAGTCCAGGGCCAGAGCAGACGGTCGCAGGGGTCGCACACCCCGCTTGGTCACTGTCACGTCCCCATGCAGCCTGGCCTGGCAGGCCAGGCGCAGACGGCGCTCGCGCACGGCGGCCTCCCCCAGCTCGCTGGCCAGCGTCTTCAGCTCGGAGCGGCCCAGCGCCTCCAGGTTCTGCGCTCCCTCATTCACGCTGCAGGCGCAGGAGGTGCAGATGCCCTGGCCGCCGCAGGTCGTGGGCCAGTAGAATCCGTGCTCCCAGGCGGACTCCATGATCGTGGCGCCGTCCTTGGCTTCGATCACCTGGCCCAGGGGGAGAATCGTGACTTTTGGCATGTTTGAGCTTTGCTATCTGTGTTATCCATAATCGTAGCACGCGCTCACCCCTGCGAGAACGGCGGCCCTTGCTCGAAGCCTCCAGCCATACCGTATACTGATCTCGATCCGCGCCGCGCTGGTAGCTGTCGCGACACCGCCGGCTAAGGAGGACGCCCCGCTGATGAAGGAGATACCTGGAGGCACGAGCGACGAGATGGTCATCGAGACCACGCCGGAGATGGGCGTCAAGCACCTGCCCGTGCCCATGTACTCCACCCCGGCCATGGTGGGCCACTTTGAGGGGCTTTGCCTGAAGATACTGATCCCTTTCCAGGAGCCGGGAGAGACCTCGGTTGGATACCGCGTTGACATCAAGCACACAGCACCCACTCCCATCGGCATGAAGGTGACAGTCAAGGGGCGTGTCAAGGAGCAGGACGGCCGCAAGGTCGTCTTCGAAGTGGAGGCCTACAACGAGACCGGCGCCAAGATCGGCGAGGGCACGCACGAGCGGCGCGTCATAGAGATGAGCCGCTTCGGCGGGCGTAGCTAGGAACCATGCCCGCCACCCTGGAGACGCTGCCCAAAGGCCACGAGTTCCCGCCCACAACGTTCGATCTCACGCGCGAGTGGGTAGACGAGTACATACGCGCGGTGGAAGACGAAGCGATAGCCGGTCTGGGCGCTGACGTTGTGCCTCCGATGGCCATCGCCGCGCTCTCCATTCGCGCCCTGCTGGACCACGCGGGGCTACCGCCCGCCGCTGTCCACCTGGGGCAGGAGCTGGATTTCCAGGGAGCGGCCCGTGTCGGCGACCGGCTGCTGGCGCGGGCCCGCATCGCCAGTCGCGGCGAGCGCCAGGGCTGGGTCCTGATGGGCGTGGAGATGAGCGTTCAGGACGGCGCCGGCGACCCGCTGATGACTGGCCGCGCCACCGTGACCTTCCCGCTGCAGCCGGGCTCCGCACCCTGAGCCGATGAGACAGCAACAGGGACGAGTTGCGTCACTTTCAGCGGGCGACGAGCTGACAGCCGTCGTGAAGACGCTGACCCAGGAGAAGATCAGCCGCTACGCCCTGAGCGCCGGCGATAGTAACCCCCTGCACACCGATCCGCAGTTCGCGGCGGCGACCCGCTTCGGCGGCACCGTAGCTCACGGCATGCTCCTCCTGGCCTATCTGTCGGAGATGATGACCGCCGCCTTCGGCCAGCGCTGGCTGTCCGGCGGCCGGCTGAAGGTCCGCTTTCGCGCTCCCGCCCGTCCCGGCGACACGGTGACGGCAGACGGCCACGTGACGAGCAGCGAGGGCGGCCGCACGCTCTGCGACGTCGAGTGCCGCAACCAGACGGGCGAGGTGCTCGTCTCCGGCGAGGCCGAGGTGACGGTGTGACGATGCCAATGCCAATGCGCGGGGGCGTAATCCCCATCCTAGCCCTGATGGCCACTATCGGGGCATTGGCTGCCATCGTCTCCGCTTGCGGCGGCGATGAAGACGATCCTCGCGTGGGGCAGATCGGCGGCGTGTCCGAACTGGCGACGCTGGCCTACGCCAGCGTGGGCCCCCAGGGGCTGTACGACTACCTGGCGTCGGAGGTCATCCAACGCTGCCCCAGAGAGGAGCTAGAACAAGCGCTGGCGGACCAGGTAGAGCCCACCGGCTGGCGACAGATCAAGGACGTGGAGTTCGACGGCGAAGATCGGGCCACCGCCACCGTAATCCTCATCACCAGAGACGGCGATCAGGACGTCGAGTGGTCATTCGTCGACGAAGGCGGATCGTGGCGCATCGTAGACATGCCTGGGCTGGAGAGGTGCGGCGGCCCTTGACCCGCGCTGTCGTAACGGGCCTCGGCTGTATCACGCCTATAGGCCATTGCGTCGCCGATTTCTGGCGCAACCTCACGGCGGGGGTGTCAGGCGTGAAGCGCATCACCCTCTTCGATCCCAGCGACCAGGAGTGTCAGATAGCGGCGGAGGTCAAGAATTGGGACCCGGAACGCTACATGGAGGCGAAGGCCGCCCGCCGGGCCGCCCGCTTCTCCCAGTTCGCCGTGGCCGCCGCTAGGCAAGCCGTGGATGACGCTGCCCTGATCATCGACGATTCGAACCGCGACGACCTCGCCATCGTTATGAACACGGGAGGCGGCGGCGTCGACGTGATCGCCGAGGGCGAGAAGACGTATCTGGAGAAGGGCGCCTCCCGCGTCGGCCCCCTTACGGTGCCCGCCATGGCGCCCAACATGGCCTCCTGCCAGGTCGCGATCAACCTGGGCGTACGCGGCCCCACCATCACTTCTGTCGCTGCCTGCGCCGCCGGCATCTTCGCCTTGGTGGACGCCAAACGCTTGCTGGACCTGGGCGAGGCGGAAGTCGTCATCGCCGGTGGTGCGGAGGCCAACATCATCCCCGTTTCCATCGCCGCCATGGCCAACATGCGCGCCCTCTCCACTCGCAACGATGAGCCGGAGCGCGCCTGCCGGCCCTTCGATCTGCAGCGCGACGGCTTCGTCTACGGCGAAGGCGCCGCCGCTATGGTCATCGAGAGGCTGGAGCACGCCCGCGCCCGCGGCGCCCGCATATACGGGGAGCTGCTGGGCGGCGCCGTCACCTCGGACGCCTACCACATCACGGCGCCCGATCCCACAGGCGATGCGGCGGCCATGGCCATCAGGCGCGCTCTCAAGGCATCAGCGCTGCAGCCGGACGACGTGGACCTGGTGGTGGCGCACGGCACCGGCACACCGCTGAACGACGCCGCCGAGACCGCCGCCATCAAGCGCGCCCTGGGGGAGCGCGCCTACGGCGTCGCCGTCACCGCTCCCAAGTCCATGGTCGGTCACCAGCTGGGCGCGGCCGGCGCCGTCTCCGCCCTGACGGCGGTCCTGGCGATCAACGATGGTGTCGTCCCGCCCACGATCAACCTGGAGACGCCGGACCCGGACTGCGATCTGGACTACGTGCCCCTCAAGGCCAGGCAGATGACGGTGCGTGTGGCGTTGGTCAACGGCTTCGGCTTCGGGGGCCAGAACGGGGTCATCGCCTTGAGAGCGTTCGCCAACCAGGACTGAGAAGTGCAGGAACCGGCAGACAGCCCCCTTCGACCTGGCTCAGGACAGGCCCGCCATTGGTGCTTCGGCTGCGGCGATCGTAACCCGGAAGGGCTGCGAATTGAGTTCCAGGCCGACGGCCGGCAGGTCAGCGGGCGGTTCACGGCGCGCGATGTGCACCAGGGGTATCCGGGCGTGGCGCACGGGGGGATAGCGGCAGCCGCTCTGGACGAGGCGATGGGCTGGGCGATGTACGCCGCCGGGGCGTGGGCGATGACGGCCCGTATGGAGGTCAAGTACCGCCGTCCTCTGCCACTTGGCGAAGAGCTATCGGTGACGGCGCAAGTTGTCCGCGAGCGCGGCCGCTGGCTGGAGGCCGTGGGTGAGCTTCGGACGTCCTCTGGCGAGCTCCTCGCCCAGGCCAAAGGGCTCTTCATGCGGATGCCGCGGGATCGCGCGGAGGAGCTGCAAGCCCTCTTCCTGGATGACGCGG
>JBGPMY010000074.1:0-7802 GCA_041487235.1 Dehalococcoidia bacterium | reverse complement strand
GATGAGGGCGATGCGGAGGGGGTTGATTGCGAAACGTCTCGGTACGTGCTAGAACATCGATTAACTATGTCATGCAATGTACACACGCATGTCGCGCCGGGCGATAGGCCAGTGGACGAAGTAGAGCATTTGGTTCATCAACCGAAATTCACAGTCCCGACGAAGAACCCTTCCCAGAGAGGATTCTCACCCATGGAATCAGTCAAGGTGGACGTTCTTACGTCGTCCGGGCAGACCCTCCGGTTCAAGGCCTACGGTCACAGTGGCGATTACCACTTGGAACTCTCGAACAAGCGCAGAATACTAAGGAAGCTACACACACATGACCGTCACCGAAATCCAGACCGAACTGAGGTCAGTGGCTGCCATAAGCATTTTCCGACTGCTAAGGTGCCGCTCCTTTATAATTCGTCAAGTTACGCTTATGCTGTGGAGTGTGGCGAGTTTAACTTGGATGACTTAATAACGTTGTTCTTTGAAGAGACGAACATCGACAACAGAGGATTCCAGGCACCACTGGACGTGTCAAGAAGGCCACGACGATGATTGAGCACTTACTCTCGGCTCTGTATTATTCCACGCTTGAAGGATTCCGCATTAACGTTCGCGATGGGACCAAGTATCTACAAACTCCGTTCCTAGACCTTGACGGCGAATTCATCCTTTTGGCCATTCATGAACAAGACGGCCGCGTCTTGCTCGATGACGGAGGACGGCTGTCGTCCTTATTGTTCGAACTGGACCAAGAGGCTGGCGGTTCTCCCGGGTTCAAACTGGTCCAGTCCCTGACGAGCGCGCATGGAATGACGCTGGACTTCGCATCGGGTACGGTGAAGAGGTCGGTGGAGGAGGACTCTCTTCCACAAGACATATGGCTGATGGCTCAGGTGATCGCTAGCATATGCCAGGTTCTCCCACACTTAGACGTACCACAGAAAGGGCATGCATCGTTAGGCCCTCGATTACGCCGACGGGTAAGAGCAACTTTGAAGGACATGCAGGTTTTGAACTTTGTGGAGCAACGACGGCGGGTGTCCGGCAAACGGGTCGATGACTGGACCGTCGACTTTTACTACAAGCCGCCCGCCGCTCCCTATCATGTGGTCGTTAACACCGTCGACTTGGACGTTGCCGACGCAATTGCGAAGGCGGAACATGTGATCACTCTGGCCCTTGACGTCATGGCTGGTGATCCCGAATCATCAGTTCGAGTCATTTATGACAGGCACGCTAAGAACTCCAAATCTGAGGAAGCTGCCGGCCTGATAGAGGAATACACGCGTCTCGGCTATCACGCCTTCGACTATCAATCCAGGACGCAGTACTCTGAATTCACGTCGTTGATCCAGCAGGAACTCCACCCGGCGGCACCCGGCTGGCTAGAGCTTCGGCGTTGAACCTCACTCCTGGCAGCCGCGGCAGAAGTTGGTCTCGCGGCCGCCGGAGGTGATGGCCGTGATGTGGTGGCCGCAGCGGGGGCAGGCTTCGCCGCCCTTGGCGTGGACGCGCAGGTGGTCGCGGTACATCTTCGTGGGCAGCCCCTTCTCCTCCATCAGCTGCGTCACAATCGGCGTCGCCCAGTCCATGACGCGGCGGATGGAGCGGAAGAGCTCGGCCAGCTGTTCGTCTGGGATGTCGGTGCGCTTGCGGAAGGGGTGCAGGCGCGCCTCCCACAGCACCTCGTCCGAGTAGGCGTTGCCGATGCCGGCCACGCAGCGCTCGGCGGTGATGGCGTTCTTGATCATGCCCCGCATCGTCTTCAGTCGCGCCACGAACCCGTCTTCGGTCAGGTCGGGGCTCATGACGTCGGGGCCCATCTCCGTCCAGCGCGGCACCTTCTCCGCGAACTCGTCCTCGCGCACCAGGTAAGCGCGGCCCATGCGACGCTCGTCGAAGTAGCGCAACTCCATGCCGTTGTCCAGCCCCAGCGCCCAGGCCAGCATGCGGGGGCGGCGGGTGTTGGGCTCGACGTACTGGTAGCGGCCGGCCAGCATGGCGTGCACCACCAGGAAGTCGCCGCTCTCCAGGGGGAATAGCAGCAGCTTGGCGCAGCGCTCGACTGGACGGAACACCTGCCCCTGCATCCGCTCCTGGAACTCCTCCCGCCCGGCGCGGATCATCCAGGCGATAGGCGTGTCGACGGAGACGACCTTGAGGCCGGGCAGCCGCCGGTTGAAGTAGGCGCGATAGCCTTCGAGGTCAGGAATCTCCGGCATGGAGCTAGAGGACAGGGGACAGTGGAGAGTGGACAGACCACCCCGCCGCCCTCGGTGGTCGCGCTGCTGTGATAGGACGCTGGCTCAAACGGCGGGCTCCCGGTAGCGGGGGTACGAGCCCAGCACGCGAAAGAAGGAGCAGCGATCCTGTACGCACTTCAGCGCCTCGGCGACGATGGAGTCGCTGCGGTGGCCGTCGATGTCCATGAGGAAGATGTATGTGCCCAGCCGCTCCCGGCTGGGGCGCGACTCGATCTTGGAGAGGTTGATGGAGCGCTGGGAGAACTCCTCCAGCGCGCCTACCAGCAGCCCCGGGCGGTCTTCGACGGCGAAGGCGCAGGCGAGCGAGGTCTTGTCGTCGCCCGTGTGTGGATGGTCTTCTCGCGCCAGGATCACGAATCGGGTAACGTTGGGATTGCGGTCCTGGATACCTCTGGCCAGCACTTCCGCGCCGTAGATCTCGGCGGCGCGCCTGGTGCCGATGGCCGCCGAATCCTCGCGCCCCATCGTCTCTTCGACGGCCGCTGAGTTGGAGAGGGCCGCTTCCACGGTGGCCTTCGGGAAGCAGCGCTCGATGAAGCCGCGGCACTGGCCCAACGCCTGTGGGTGCGCGAAGACAACTTTCACGGCGTCCGCCTTCGTCCCTGGCTTGGCCACCAGGAAGTGCTCTATGGGCAGCGTGATCTCCTCGCGGATGGAGAGGGGCCTGCCACTGTGGACCAGGAGGTCCAGCGTCTCCGTAACCGACCCCTCAAGGCTGTTCTCGATGGGCACGATCCCCTGGTCGGCCATGCCGGAGTCCGCGGCGCTGGCCACGGCGGTGATGCTGGCCATGGGGATCAGCTCCGCCTGCGAGTCGTACTTGAGCGCGGCCTCCTCGCTGAACGTGCCGGGCGGACCGAGGAAGGCCAGGCGCCGGCTCATCGGCGGGGGCCGCTGGGCTCACCGGCGCCGTGACCCTGAGCAGCAGCGGGCGCAGTAAGAACCGCGCGCAGCGCATCCTCGTTTTCGGTCCTCGTGACTGCCAGAATCTCGTCCCCGGCCTGGATCACGGTCTCGCTGCTGGGCACCCGCGGCGAGCCCTCTTGATCGACTACGAGGACGATGATGGACTGCTGAGGGATCAGCACATCCTTGATCCGCGTGCCTACGACGTTGGAGTGGGCGGGCACCTTCACTTCGACTATCTCCAGCCCGCCGCCTTTGAACGTGAGCAGCCTCATCAGCGGGTGCGTGGGCAGCTCCTGCTCGATCTGGGCCAGAATCGCCGCCGTGGCGCTGACAGTGGTATCGATGCCCAGCTTCTTGAAGATGTCTTCGTTCTTGGGATTGTTGATGCGGGCTATGGTGCGGGGCACGTCGAACTTGACCTTGGCCACCTGGCAGGAGACCAGATTGTCCTCATCGTCGCCCGTGACAGCGATCACCATGTCGGCGCGCCCGAAGCCGGCCTCCTCCATTATCGCCGCCTCGCAGCCATCTC
This sequence comes from Dehalococcoidia bacterium, assembly GCA_041487235.1. GTDB lineage: Bacteria > Chloroflexota > Dehalococcoidia > SM23-28-2 > RBG-16-64-32 > JBGPMY01. Next base: position 4,103 of record JBGPMY010000074.1, on the reverse strand, counting down.
CCCTCAGCGCGATGTCTCCCAGCTCCTCGGCGATGCGCTCGCACTTGGCGGCGTCCTTCTCGATGACGAGCACCTCGTGGCCTTCGTCCAGTAGCTCACGCGCCAGGTAATATCCGACTTTACCGCCGCCTACGACGATCGTATACACGGCTAGCGCCCTTCCCTGGTAGCCGCGGGCTGCCTATCCAGCGTCTCCTTGAGCAGCCTGGCCCCTACCAGCGTGGGGCTGATCGTCTCCAGTCCCAGATTGCGGTATATCTCCTCGCGAATCGGATCGTAGATGCGGCAGAGCGAGCGAGGGACCCCGAAGAGGTGCGTGGCCATTTGCGCCGCCATGACGTTGCGGTTATCGCCCTGCGTAACGGCCACGAAGGCGTCCGCTTCGCCGACGCCAATGCGCGCCAGGATGTCGTGGTCTATGCCGTTGCCCACGTGCCGCCTACCCCGGAAGTCATGCGGCAGCCGCCGGAAGGCGTCCGCTTTGATATCGAGCACCGTCACGTCGTGGCCGTCCTGCTCCAGCATCGTCGCCAGGGCGGCCCCCACGCGGCCGCAGCCCATGATCACAACCTTCATTACGAACTACTCCTGTACCGCCGAACGACAGAGGATGACCTGGCAGGGCGCGTTCTTGACTACGTACTGGGCGGTGGGACCCAGCTGAAACTCACCCAGCGTGCGTTTATAGCTTACACCCATGACGATGGCGCTGACGCCCCGTTCGATCGCCTCGTCCACGATGGCGTGCCCGGCGTCTCGCGCCTGCAGCAGCTCGCCGGAGACCTCATAGTCCAACGACTCAGCCACCTCGTCCGCCTGGGTCAGAATCTCGTCGCCTCGTCCGGCCTCAGGGGCCAGCTCGACGTCCAGCGGCATCGTGCGCGCCACCTCGATAACGTACACAGCGAAAACGGTGCCCTTGTTCCGCTTGCAGAGGAGGCAGGCCAGGGCCAAGGCGTCCAGGCTGGCGCCGGAGCCGTCCACCGGCACCACTATGTCCTTTACGCTGAGCGAGTCGAAGTCCAAGCGCTTCTCAGTTGTCGACGATCAACCACCGTATTATATTGAGCGGCTTCTTCCCAATCAACTCAATCTGAGGTTGATCGCCCGCTGGAACCCCACAATCGCCAACGCCCTCCGTTTCTCCTTCTATCTCCCGCCAGCGAAAATTTGCTCCCAAAAGCGCCTCCGCGGCGTGGTCGTCCGAGGACGCACGCGTAGATGTTGTGTAGGGGCGTGGCATGCTACGCCCCTACGAGCATTACGCATTGAGCAGCGCCTCGATCGCCTTCCACGCCAGGTCCGTCACGGCATCCTCCGCCAGCGTCGCATCGATGACGACGATGCGACCAGGGGACTGGCGCGCCAGCTCCAGGTAGCCGTCGCGCACGCGCCGGTGGAACTCCAGCGTCTCCTGCCCGATGGAGTCAGTTCTCTTCGGCGCGCCTGAGTCTGCGCGACCCAGCCCGACTTCGGGGGGTACGTCCAGAAGGAGGGTCAGGTCCGGGACAAGGCCGCCCGTCGCTATCTCGTTGCATCCACGGATCCATTCCAGCGTCAGCCCGCGGCCGTAGCCCTGGTAGGCCAGGGTGGAATCGGTAAAACGATCGCACAGGACGATCTCTCCGGCTTCAAGAGCAGGCCGGATGACCATCTGCACATGCTGGCTTCGGGCCGCCTGAAACAGGAACATCTCCGCCACAGGCGAAACCGCTGCGCCCGTCCCGGCCGCAGCAAGGCGCTCGAAGATGCCCTTGATCAGCTGTCCCAGCGCCGTTCCCGAAGGCTCCTGCGTCAGGCGCACGCGGTACCCGTTCTCGCGCAGCAATCCAGCGACGTTTCGCGCCTGGGTGGACTTGCCGGAGCCGTCCCCGCCCTCGACGGTAATGAGGAGGCCGCCAGAGGGCCGCGACATCACTGGCGCCTGGGCAAGCTGCGCCTACTCCGCCTGGCCGGGGAGAATCCGCACGTGGCGATAAGGCTCCTTGCCCAGGCTGCGGGAGGCCAGGTTGTAGCGCTGGGCCAGCAGGTGCTGCAATCGGCGGACGTAGGCGTTCTGAGGACCCAGGTCCACGGCGATCTCTGCGTTTATCACCCGGCCTATGGCGTCTTCGGCCTCCTTCAGCGCGGCCACTACGGGGTCGCCGGCCTTCTCCGCGCGCATCGTCAGCAGAGACTGCTCCAGCTGCAGCACCGTGTTGCTCTTCACCACGTAGATGGGTATACCGCGAGCTTCCGCGTCGTGCAGCGTCTGAGGCTTGCGGCGATAGTACGGGCGCAGGGTGATGACCACGTCCGCTTCGTCCAACTGGTCTACGATGGCGCCCGCGAACTGCGTCTGGCGCAGCGCCTGTCCCAGGCGCTGTCGAGATACACCGAAGGGGTATATCCGTCGCTCCCGGGTCCCCGCTGGGTGAGCCGTCAGCGCCAAACCCGCGCTCCGCTCTTCCCGGCCCTCCCGGCGGGCGGGCGTCTGTGCCAGCCCAATGTTGCCTTCGGCGTCCAGCCGCCTGATCTCGGCGGGCATCTCATAGCCCCGCAGAATGGCGTCGACGACTTCCGCCACGTCTTTGTGCACCGCCACCTGAGTGAAGGACTGAATCTCCACCAGTATGTCGAACGTTGGCGGCGCCCGCCGCTCCAGAATCGCCTTCTGGGTGCCGCGCCGCCGCGCCTCCTCGTCGCCCAGCGTCACGGACTGGACGCCACCGACGAGGTCAGAGAGCGTTGGGTTGACGATGAGGTTCTCCAGGGTGTTGCCGTGGGCGGTGGCTATCAGCTGCACCCCCCTTTCAGCGATCGTGCGGGCCGCCGCCGCCTCCAGATCGGTCCCGATCTCGTCGATGATGATCGCTTCGGGCATGTGGTTCTCCACGGCCTCGATCATTACCCGGTGCTGCAGCTCCGGGGAAGGTACTTGCATGCGGCGGGCGCTGCCGATGCCGGGATGCGTGATGTCGCCATCACCGGCGATCTCGTTCGAGGTATCGACGACGACGACGCGGTTGTTAAGCTCATCCGCCAGGAAGCGGGCCACCTCCCGCAGCATCGTCGTCTTGCCCACGCCCGGCCTGCCCAGCAGGAGAACACCCTTGCCTTCCCTCACCAGGTCTTCGATGATGCGGATCGTCCCAAACACGGCGCGGCCCACGCGGCAGGTCAGACCGACGATGCGCCCCTTGCGGTTGCGCATGCAGGAGATGCGGTGCAGCGTGCGCTCGATGCCGGCGCGGTTATCGGACGTGAACTCGCCGATACGAGAGACCACGTAATCGATGTCGTCCTCGGAGACCTCCGTGTCGCTCAATATCGCCTCCTGGTCCGGGTAGCGCGCCTCCGGCGGACGCCCCAAGTCGAGCACGACTTCCAGCAGCTCGAAGTTGTTAGCGCGGGCTTGCAGCGCCTCTGCGACACGAGGCGGCAGGACATCTATCAGTACCTGCAGATCATCCATGATGTTCAGCATCGTCAGTTCACTGGAACGGCGGTGCTCGCCGCCTCCGGGACCAGCTCTTCGATCGGTTTCACGAGACGCTTCGCCAGGACGACGTAGTCTCCCGCCGGCGAGAAGCCCAGCCGTTCCAAGGACGCCGCCAGCGCTGGGTCATGGCGCGGGACCAGGGTCAGCAAGCAGCCGCTCTGTGCGACGCGGCCGATGGCTGCCAGCAGTAGGTCATCGATTGTGAAGGGACGGCTCTGGGCCAGGACGGTGAACCGCCCGACGTGGCCAGACAGCAAGCGGGACCAGCCCGTGATCACGCCGTCCTCCTCTAATATCAGGTCAATGTGACGCCCGCCCCAAGGCTCCAGCGCCGCCTGCCACTCGCGGAAGGTGGCGCCCTCTATGGCGCGCACGTTGGCCGGAACCGTGTGGCTGTACAGCTGGAACACACCGAATAGGTCTCCCTTCACGCGAGCCCGCCACGGCACGCTCGCCGCCAGCGACGGCCCACTTCCCTCTCGGCGGTACAGCGTCTGCTCCAGGTACGTGAAGAACCCGGCCTCTCGCGCCGCTTTGACAAGGTGGCTGCCAGCATCCAGACGCAGGAAGATCCTCTCCGCCCCCAGCTTGCTGATCCCAGCCACCATTCGGCCGAACAGCG
>JBGPMY010000073.1:0-7896 GCA_041487235.1 Dehalococcoidia bacterium | reverse complement strand
GGGATACGGGCGGGAGAACGTAGAGTTCTACGTGGTGAAGGACCTGGACGAAGGCTTCTCAGACCACGTGAAGAAGCGCATCGATAAGATCGCGCCGGTGCGCTCAACCAGGATGGGGCCGGCGATCCGCCACGCCACGTACAAGCTGGACCAGCGCGACTCCAAGGTGCGCATCCTGTTCCTGGTCTCGGACGGGCGGCCGCAGGACCACGGCTACGGTCGCGACCGCACGGAGAAGGAGTACGCCATCCACGACACGCACATGGCGCTGCTGGAGGCCAAGCGCAAGGGGATGGTGCCGTTCTGCCTGACGGTGGACCGCTACGGCCACGATTACCTGAAGCAGATGTGCGCGGACATCGGCTACGCCGTCGTCCCGGACATCGAGTCGCTGCCCAGCCGCATCACGACGCTGTACCGCCAGCTCACGGCTTAGGGGGCGTCACCTGACCGTAGGGGCGCTGCTTGCCGCGCCCTACAGCATGCCGATTTCCGCCCGCCGAACCGGTTCTCTACCCGTTGGCGGGGTTATCCGGGTCCTCCGCCCACTTCAACGGATTCTCCTGGATGTATCGGCGCACGCGATCCAAGTCTTTCTCGTCCCGAATCACGTGGTCGTAGTAATTCCTCTGCCAGAACGCGCCGCCCCTACCGAGGATACGATTCGCCTCGATCGCCGATAACGATTTGAATGCACGAACAATCTTTCCGAGCGTAGGGGCGCCTGCTTGCTGCGCCCCAACAATGCCCTGCCCCTGAAGGATGATGGTTCCGTGCACATGGTTCGGCATCACCACGAATTCGTCGAGGGCCACGTCTGGGAACCGCGGGCACAGCGCTTCCCACGCCGCCTGAACGGCGTCACGCACCGCCTCGCTCTCCACGAGAAGCTCCCGCTTCCAGGTGCAGACGGTGACGAAATATGCCCCCGCCTGCGAATAATCGTAAGAGGATAGACGCAGCGAGCGCCGGTGGTGAGCATCGGGGTCGTATCTCACGGCGCGATGTTACAGGGCGCAGCAAGCAAGCGCCCCTACACAAGTGGCACCCAGACATCGAGTCGCTGCCCAGCCGCATCACCACGCTGTACCGCCAGCTCACGGCGTAGGGCTGCGCGCGGCAAGCAATGCTCGCGTCGATTGCCGTCAGGAGCCCTGCAAGCTCCTGTACATCGTCGCCTCGCCGTCAACCAAAGCAGAGTTGAGTATGAATATGTCCCCAAAGGAGCTCGGGTCAGGCTCTCCTCCTTGCATTATTAGCTCAAGGATATCCCCAACGGGAAGTGTAATCTTGCTCCAATCAATGCGTGAAGGATAACCCATGCGACTAGAGCCTTGGATAGAAGCAATTGCGCTTCCATTCCGGGCATTCCGGGCCTAGCCTCTTCTATTATCCAGTCCCTTTCGTAGTTGAACTGACTGTCCATCTTCATGAAATCATCCAAGAGTTGCTCGGAGCGGCTCCCGAAGAGGGCCGATATGTTTGATGCGGCGATTCTGCGGGCTAGTTGCCTTTGATCCTCCGCGACCTGCAGCTCGCGCTCTATGTTTTTATACCACCGCGATATCATGGGGTATGTGAACACCTCGATGAGCGCCATCGCCATCGATTTGTTGCCTTTCCCCCACAGCCGTTTCAACGGATCAACGTCGGTGACAGCAAGGATCGCAGTGACGCACCCTCCCGTAACCCACGCCGACTCAGGTCTGTGGTCAGCGGCCACTTCAGCCAGTGTTTGCAGCGCTTCTGCTAGCGCTTCTTGAAACACGCGTCGGGTTCTAGACTTTCGTGACTCTAGAAATGGCATCGATGTGATCTCCTTTCGCTGCCTATCCCCGCGCCATCAGCGAGCGGCGCAGCAGGAACAGCGCCGTCGTCACGGCGCGGCGCTTGGTGGCCGGCCGGCCCTGGTAGAAGGTGTAGCTCAGCGGCTCGGCGACGTGGCCGTCGTGGACGGCGATGTGCATCGTGCCCGGCGGCTTCCCCTCCAGTTCGTCCGGGCCGGCCACGCCGGTGACGCCAACGCCGTAGTCGGCGCCGGCGTCGTCGCGGGCGGCGCGGGCCATGTCGCAGGCCACCTCGCTGCTGACCACGCCGTGGCGCTCGATCAGCTCGGCGCTGACGCCGAGGCCCATCTTCATCCGCGCCGTGTAGGCCACGTAGCCGCCCTTGAAGTAGGCGGAGCTGCCGGGAACGTCGGTGATCGTCGAGGCGAGGAGGCCTCCCGTCGCCGACTCCATCGTCGCCAGCGTCAACCCGCGATCGTCGAGCAGGCGGCCGATGACCCCCTCCAGCGAGTCGTCGTCGGCGCCCCAGATGATCGAGCCCAGGATGCGGCGCGCCTCCTCTTCCACGGGCTGGATGAGGGCGCGGGCAGCCTGGGCGTTGTCCGCCTTGGCGGCGAGGCGCAGGTGCACCCCATCCGGCTTGGCGTAGACGCCGATGGTGGGGTTGGTGGAGGAGAGCAGCGGGCTGATCATCTCATCGATGTGGCTCTCGCCGGCGCCGACGGTCTTCAGGATGCGAGTGATCAGCACCTGGCCGCTGAGGGCGCCGGCCAGCTTCGGCTCGACTTCCACCTCCCACATGCGCTGCATCTCCGCCGGCGGACCCGGCATGGCGACGATGATCCTTCGACTGGGCTCAGGACGGGTCTGGTCACTTTTATCGACCCACCAGCCGGGCGCGGTGCCGCGCGGGTTGGGGATGGCCGTGGCCGAGGGGATGAGCATCGTCTGCTTAAGGTTGCGCTCCGGGAATGACACGCCTCGCGCGGCGAAAAACCCCCGCAGCCGGCGCTCGGCGTCCGTGTCGACGAACATCGACTCGCCCAGCGTCTCGGCGATCGCCTCGCGCGTGAGGTCGTCCTCCGTGGGGCCCAGCCCGCCGGTCATGATGACGAGATCGGAGCGCTGGAGGGCGCGTTCCAGGGCGTCCGTCAGGCGCTGGAGGTTGTCGCCGATGGTGGAGATGAAGTAGAGGTCGACGCCGATGGCGGGCAGGCGCGACGCCAGGTACTGGGAGTTGGTGTCGACGATCTCGCCCAGCAGGATCTCGGTGCCCACGGAGATGATCTCGGCCTTCATGGCCCGCACCGTCCGTTGTCGCTCCGCTCGTCCTTCGAGAGCCTCAGGATGAGCGGGAAGCAGCGTTGTCGTAAGGCGCACGGTCTGCCTTTCGCACTTCCTCCCGGCCCGCTCGTGGTGAGGCTCTCGAACCATGGGCGGAGGGAAGACGCTTCGATCTCATTTTCAGCGCTATGCCACCCGGCGGTGGAGATGATCTCGGCCTTCATGGGTGCAGAATAGACGTGGTTCTCGCAGGCGGTCAAGGAAGAACGGCCCGCCGCGAATCTGCCGAAGGGCCGTCTCCGACGTTCCCCCGTTGCTGTACAGTCGAAGGAGAAGGAGGTCTGAGATGGGCAAGCTGGACGGGAAAGTAGCGATCGTGACGGGGGCGGCGTCGGGCATCGGGCGGGCGACGGCGCTGTTGTTCGCGGACGAGGGCGCGAAGGTCGTCGTGGCGGACTGGCACGAGGACGACGGCCGTCGGGTGGCGGACGAGATCGCGGGCCGCGGCGGAGCGGCGACGTTCGTGCGCGTCGACGTGTCGAAGCCGGAGGACGTGGAGGCGATGGTGCGCGCGGCTGTCGATACCTACGGCCGCCTCGATGTGCTGTTCAACAACGCTGGCATGGAGGGCGAGCAGGCGCCGACGGCGGAGTGCACGCTGGAGAACTGGGACCGGGTGATCGCCGTCAACCTGAAGGGCGTGTTCCTGGGGATGAAGTACGGCATCGCGGCGATGCTGCGCAGCGGCGGCGGGTCGATCATCAACAACGCCTCGGTGGCCGGCATCGTGGGGTTCGCCAGCATCCCGGCCTACTGCGCGTCCAAGGGCGGCGTCATCCAGCTGACGAAGACGGCGGCGCTGGAGTACGCCAAGCAGGGGGTCCGCGTGAACGCGATCTGTCCGGGCGTGATCTGGACGCCGATGGTGGAGCGCTTCGTGGGTGGCAGCGAGCAGACGCGCGGCGCGCTGGAGGCGCTGGAGCCGGTGGGCCGCTTCGGGCGGCCGGAGGAGGTGGCGCGTCTGGCGCTGTTCCTGGCCGGCGACGACTCGACGTTCTGCACAGGGGCGCCGTTCGTGGTGGACGGGGGTTTCGTAGCGGCGTAGGAGTCTGGCGATACCTAATTCTAGGTATTGACAAAAGCTCTGGCAATCTGCCAAAGTCAGTGGCAAGACTTCTAGGGAGGTGCCACTGTGATTACGTGTCTGCGCCGGAACTGGACGTGGCCGGCTCTGTTCGTGTTGATCGTCTTCGCGACGACGTTCGGCACGGCCGACGGCGCAAGTTCAGCGGGACCCGCGCCGCCCTTGCCGCCAAAGGGCGCGCTCGCGAAACTTGACACCTCCCTTCAGCGTGTCTTGTCGTACTACGGCGCCAGTGGCGAGGCCGTTGCGCTGACGGCGGCTAACCAGCTCGGGATAAAGGTAACCGGCGGGAGCGTGCGTGTCATCGTTCAGGCCAACGCTGGCGAAAAGGACAAGGCGCGGGATTACGCGGGCGGGCTGGGCGCCACGCTCGAGCAAGAGTACCAAGACTATCTCCAGATGCTAGTGCCTGTTCCGCGGCTAGCCCAACTGGGGCAGGACGACTCAGTCCGATTCGTATCTGAGGCCGTGGAGGGGCAACCAGCGGCGCTTAGCGAAGGCGTGAGCCTGATTGGCGCAAACGCCTGGCAGACGGCCGGTATCGACGGCACCGGTGTGAAGGTGGCGATCATAGATATTGGGTTTGCCGGATATCAAGGCAAACTCGGCACCGACTTGCCGAGCTCGGTGACGATCCAGAACTTCAGATCAGACGGCGACTTTGCGGCCACACAGCACGGGACCGCTGTTGCGGAAATTGTCCACGATGTGGCGCCAGGCGCGCAGCTATACCTGATCGCGACGGACACTTACGTGAGCTTGGGAAGCGCGGTTAACTGGGCCATAAGTCAGGATGTGCAGGTGGTGAACCACTCGGTGGGTTACCTTGGTGGTGGGACAGGGGATGGATTGGGTCCGGTGAACTCAGTCGTCAGCGCCGCCACGGGTGCCGGGATCGTCTGGGTCAACGCCGCCGGTAACTCCGCCGCCGAACACTGGGGTGGCACATGGAGCGATCCTGATTTGGACGGGTTTCTGAATTTTTCCGGTTCCGACGAGACTAATGATTTGTTTCTGTTTGGCGGAGAGGCGGTTACGTTCTATCTCTCTTGGAACGATCCGTGGTCATCTTCCTGCAACAATTACAACCTGGCGGTTTACGACAGTCTGACCCTCCTCGTCGGTTTTTCAGTCAATTTGCAGAACTGTTTCACGGCACCCCCGATCGAGGTAATACCCTTCACCGCTCCGTACACGGACACCTTTTCAGTGGTGATCAACAAGTACAGCGCGTCCGGTTCGCAGAAGTTCAATCTCTTCGCGCAGGACAATCCGGACAACCTGCAGTATGAGACTGCATCCGGCAGTCTTGCTCCGCCAGCAGATAATGCCTCTGCTATCTCCGTCGGCGCGGTGCCGTGGAATAGCCCGAATACGGCCGAGACATTCAGCTCCCAGGGTCCCACAACAGACGGGAGGAAGAAGCCCGACATTGCGGCACCGGACTACGTGACGACGTCTACATATGGAGTCGATGGCTTTTCGGGGACCTCCGCCGCGTCCCCGCATGTTGCTGGCGCGGCGGCGCTTGTCCTGGACTTGAACCCGTGTTACAGCCGGGCGCAGGTGCAGAGCTTTCTGGAAGGACGCGCCGTGCCGCTGGGCGCTCCCGGGAAGGACAACGTATTCGGCTCGGGCCGGCTGAGTTTGGGCAGTCCAAATAGCAGCTGCCCTGGCCCGACTCCCACTGCCACGGTAACACCCACCGCCACATCGACTAGTACGCCCACCCCCACGGCAACTCCGGTTCCCACGCAAACGGCTACGCCTACGCCGTCCGCGACTCCAGGCGTCACCACCACGCCCACGGCGACGCCGGGCGTCCTGCTGGCCTGGGGCAACGGCGACTGCCGGGGCGGCGTCGACTCCGTGGACGCGCTCCAGGACCTGCGCTTCGTCGCGCTCCTGGGCGTGAGCCAGGAGGCTGGCTGCCCTCGCCTCGGGGACGTGTACGAGGTGATGGGCGCCTCGCCGCACATGTGGGGGGACTCGGACTGCGACGGCGGCGTTGGTTCGCTGGACGCGCTGCGCATCCTGCGCTTCGTCGCGCGCCTGAACAATCCGGACGTCGCCGGGTGCCCGCGCGTCGGGGACACGTACGAGGTGCGGTAGCGGCGCTGGCGCCGCGGCGGATGGGGCGCGGCAAGCAGCGCCCCTACGATGGTGTGAACGCAGGGTTTTCCGGGTCGGTTGCCCAGTTCGCCGGGTTGTCGAGGATGTACTGGCGGATGCGGTTCAGGTCGGCTTCGTCGCGGACGACGTGTTCGTAATAGTTGCGCTGCCAGAAGGGCCGGCCGGAGCGGTTGAGCAGTTTGTTAGCGGCGATAGCCGACGTCGATTTGAACGCGCGCATTACGGCTGAGAGGGGAACTCGTTCTGGCGTAGGGGCGCTGCTTGCCGCGCCCCAAGCGCTTGCGGTGCCCCTAAGGATGACGATGCCGTGCACATGGTTCGGCATCACGACGAATTCATCTAGAGAGATCGTAGCGAATCTCAGGGGCAGAGTTTCCCACGCTTGCGAGACCGCCTGTCGAAGAGATTCGTCTTCAAGGCAAAGCTCGCGGTTGTGGGTGCAGACGGTGATGAAGTAGGCGCCGGGCTGCGCGTAGTCGTACGTAGGCAGGCGGATGGATCGTCGGCGGCGACCGGCAGCGTCCAACGTTGATCAACCCTCCTTGGGGCGCGGCAAGCAGCGCCCCTACGGATCGGGCGCGGGAAGCAGCGCCCCTACGGATCGGGCGCGGCAAGCAGCGCCCCTACGGCGCGGGCTCCGGCTCAGGCGGGTCAGCGGGCGGGTCGGCGGCGGCTGGGCGGCTGTAGGCGACGCTCATCTCCAGCAGCTCCGCCAGATCGAACACCTGGACGCCGCGCTCTTCGGCCGCCGGCACCGAGCCGACGCCCGATTCGAACATCTGCATGCAGAAGGGGCAGGCCACGGCGATGAGATCGGCGCCGGTCTCCACCGCCTCCGCCGTGCGCACCACGTTGATGCGCTCGCCGCGGCTCTCCTCCACCCACATGTGGGCGCCGCCGGCCCCGCAGCAGAAGGTGCCCTTCTTGCAGCGCGGCATCTCCAGCTGACGGGCGCCGGTGGCCGCCAGCACGGCGCGCGGCTCGTCGATGATGTCGTTGTGGCGAGAGATGTAGCAGGGGTCGTGGTAGGTGGCCGACTTCGCCGACAGCCCGTTGGTGGCGTCCGGGCGTAGCTTGCCCTGGGCGATGAGCTGGGCCAGGAAGACGGAGTGGTGCGTCACCTGGAATCCTTCCCCGGAAGGACTGAACTGCGGGTACTCGTGGGCCATGGTGTTGTAGCAGTGGGGGCAGCTGGCGATGACCTTCTGCACGCCCTTGGCCTTGAACGTGGCGATGTTCTGCTCGGCCTGCGTCTGGTACAGGTACTCGTTGCCCAGGCGGCGAGCCGGGTCGCCGGAGCAGCCCTCTTCGGCGCCCAGGACTCCGAAGCTGACGCCGGCCTCCAGCAGCAGGCGCACAAGAGACTTGGTGACTTTGACGTTGCGCTCCTGCAGGGCGCCGCTGCAGCCCACCCAGTACAGGTACTCCTGGGCGCCGTCGAACATCGGCACCTCGACGCCCTCCACCTTCATCTCCTCGATCCAGCTCGTGCGGGTAAGCTGCGTGCCGCGCCAGGGGTGGCCGCGCTGCTCCAGCTGCATGAGCGTG
>JBGPMY010000072.1:0-7989 GCA_041487235.1 Dehalococcoidia bacterium | reverse complement strand
CGCGTCCCATACAGGTCGGCTCTGGGCAAGGCGGTGGGACCACGCCACCCCAGCTTGAAAGCTGGGGCATAGCGTGCGGTGCGGCGGAGTCCCTCACCCCCGTCCCCTCTCCCGTGCGCGGGAGAGGGGACGGGGGTGAGTGATGTATAATCACCTCGTATCACCCTGGAGGCGGTCCGCTTGAAATCAACCGAAATTCCCCTGGCCAGCGTCCTGCCCATCACCGCCGGCGTCAACACCGACGGCCACCTGACGCTGGGCGGCTGCGACGCCGTCGCGCTGGCGCGCGAGTTCGGTACGCCCCTCTACGTCTTCGACGAGGAGACGCTGCGGGGGCAGTGCCGCGCCTTCCGCGACGCGTTTCAGGCTCGCTATCCGGACACGGAGGTCGTCTACGCGGCCAAGGCCTACCTGGGGCGCGCCCTGGCGGCGATCATCGCGCAGGAAGGGCTGGCGCTGGACGTGGTCTCCGGCGGCGAGCTGGCCATCGCCCGCTCCGTGAGCTTCCCGCCGGAGCGCATCTACTTTCACGGCAACAACAAGTCGGAGGAGGAGCTGCGGGAGGCGCTGGACTACGGCATCGGCCGCGTTGTCATCGATAACTTCCACGAGATGCGGCTACTGAATGGCGTGGCGCAGGCCGCGGGCGTACGCCAGAAGGCGCTGATCCGCCTCTCGCCCGGAATCGACCCGCACACGCACGCGCACACCACCACGGGCACCGTCGACAACAAGTTCGGCATTCCGATGTCGACGGGGCAGGGCGAGGCGGCGGTGCGCCAGGCGATGGAGATGCCCGGCCTGGAGCTGGTGGGGCTGCACGTGCACCTGGGCTCCCCCGTCTTCGAGATGGAGCCTTACCGGGAGGCTGTAGACGTTGTCCTCGGCTTCGCAGCCGGGATGCGCGACAAGTATGGCTTCCAGATGCGGGAGTTCAGCCCCGGCGGCGGCTTCGCGGCCGGCTATGCGCCGGAGCGGCTGCCGCCCTCGCCCGCCGACTACGCAGAGACGATCGTCTCTGCCCTGAAGGAGGGCTGCCGCAGGCACGATCTCCCCCTGCCGAAGCTGTTCGTGGAGCCGGGGCGAGTCATCGTGGCCCGCGCCGCGGTCGCGCTGTACACCGTTGGCGCCTGGAAAGAGGTGCCGGAGCTACGGCGCTTCGTCTCCGTGGACGGCGGCATGGCGGACAACATACGTCCCGCCCTCTACGATTCGAAGTACTCGGCGCTGGCGGCCAACAAGATGAACGACGACCGGCGGGAGACGGTGACGATCGCCGGAAAGTACTGCGAGTCCGGTGACGTGCTCATCCGCGACGTCGAGCTGCCGCCGCTAGAGCCGGGCGACATCCTGGCGATGCCGGCGGCGGGCGCCTACGCGCTGGCGATGGCCAGCAACTACAACGCGTCGCTGCGGCCGGCCGTCGTGCTGGTGAAGGACGGCGAGGCGAAGCTGATGCGGCGGCGCGAGACCTACGACGACGTGATGCGCTGCGACGTGTGGCCGCTGGAGTGAGGCCGCCTGTCACCCTGAACGGAGTGAAGGGTCTCGGCGGCCGGGATGCAGCAGGAGAGTTGCGGACGCCGAGATTCTTCGCTCAGATAAGTGCGTCAGGCAGCATATGCGATTCGTGGTCGCTCAGAATGACAGAGAATGAGAGACGGGCTAGGACGTGAGGCGCTGTGACGTGTGGCCGCTGGAGTAGGTGACAGGTGACAGGTGACAGGTGACAGGCCCTTCGCTGCCGTGTTGGCCGGCACATGGCGCGGCGACTGACCGCGACGGGCGGGCCGAGTGACGAAGAATCTGGGCGCTTCGGGAACGACTGACGTATGTGGGGTCTCATCGGCAACAAGCGCGCCGTAGACGTTCTCTCGCGGGCTGCGGCGAGCGGTGCTCTGGCGCACGCCTACCTGTTCGTGGGACCGGAACGCGTGGGCAAGGCGACGCTGGCGCTGCGCCTAGCCCAGGCGCTGAACTGCGCGAGCGCAGGGGCGAGGCATGCCTCGCCCCTACAGGGCGGTGATGCGGAGGGCGCGGCCCCCTGCGGCGAGTGCCCTTCCTGTGTGCGCATCGCCGCCGGGATTCACGCTGACGTCCGCACCGTCACCGTCGAAGTGACAGATGAGGGGCCGCAGCGCAAGGCGATCAGCGTCGAGCAGATGCGGGAGGTGGAGCGCGCCGTCGCCCTCGCCCCCTTCGAGGGCCGGACGCGCGTGGTCATCGTCGATCCCGCCGACGAGATGACGGCCGTGGCCCAGAACGCCTTCCTGAAGACGCTGGAGGAGCCGCCGCCGCACGTCGTTTTCGTCCTCATCGCTACGCAAGGGGAGCGGCTGCTGCCCACGGTCCGCTCTCGCTGCCGGCGCATCGACTTCCGTCTGCTACCGGCGTCAGAGATTGAGCGGGCGCTGGAGAGCGAGCCGGTCGATCCGGAACGCGCCCGCCTACTCGCGCGGCTCTCTCGCGGGCGCATCGGCTGGGCGCTGGCGATGGCCCGCGACCCTTCGCAGCTAGAACGGCGGCGCGAGGCGCTGCAATCGGCCCGTTCGCTGGCGGGAATGCCGGTCGCGCAACGCATGGAGCTGGCGGAGCAGCTGACCGAGGAGTTCAGGAGGGACCGCGAGAAGATACTGAGCCTGCTGGCGGAATGGCAAGGGTGGTGGCGCGACGTGCTGCTGGCGCAGTCCGGCGCCGAGGACGGAGTCGCCAACGTGGACCTTCTGGCGGAGACGCGGGAAGACGCGCGCGGCTCGCGCCCGGACGAGGTGATTGTGTTCGTCCAGGCGCTGGGCGACGCGCGGCAGCACCTGCAGGAGAACGTGCAGCCGCGCCTGGCGCTGGAAGCGATGCTTATGGAAGCGCCAGGCGGGGCGCTGTCCAGGGCTGTCTGAGCCCGCAGAGGACATTCCTGACGGCGTCTGGGGCTGCTAATATCGCAGGACGCCGCTAAGCTCCCCACAGTGACGCAATAGCTCTTTGCGGTACTGTGTTGCCTATGCTATCATGCTGAACGTTTGTAAACCTAATACAGCCTGTCTCCTTGGTGGGCAGGTCTCTCCGTGACCTCCCATCCTTCCACTGGAAGGAAGGAGGCCATCCAAGCGGAAGGGAGGGATCGATGCACGTCATCATCGACGGCTACGGAGGTGATCCGGAGCAGCTTGCGGACGAAAATGTGGTCCGCGTGATTTTGGAGCAGTACCCGGCGCAGATGGGGATGACCAAGATCACGCAGCCCACGGTAGTCCGATATAAGGGCACCAAACCAGAGGACTGGGGCGTCTCCGGCTACGTGATGATCGCCGAGAGTCACATCTCGCTACACACGTTCCCGGAGCGCAATCTTATCTGGGTTGATATCTTCTCCTGCAAGGACTTCGATGCGGCGCCGGTCCTGGAGGACCTGAAGCGGCGCTTCCGTCTGCGGGAGATGGAAGTGAAGATGCTGGAGCGCGGCCTGGAGGCGCAGTCCGGCGAAGGAGTGCCGGCCGGGGCCGCGCCATGAACCGTCATCCGCCTCCGGCGGACGCCGCCCCGGCGGCCGGCCCCGCCGCCGAATCGGACGAGATACGACCCTTCCCTGTCAGCGATACCGTTTCCGCCGCGGGGATCGTCGAGCGCATGGCGCAGACGGCCTTCCAGGCCCGCAACCTGGGGCGGGCCGCGCACATCTGGGACGCCATGCTCCGCGACGATGCCACGATCTTCTTCGGCCTGGCGGGGGCGATGGTGCCGGCGGGCATGCGCCCGCTGATCGTCTACCTCATCGAGAACAGGCTGATCGACGTCATCGTCAGCACGGGCGCCAACCTCTATCACGACGTCTACGAGTCGCTGGGCTTCCAGCACTCCCAGGGCGACCCCGAAGGCGACGATGTGCGCTTGGCCCGCCTGCGCGTCGTTCGCTTCTTCGACGTCCTCGCTCCGGAGCACGAGTTCTCCATCGGCGAGCGCTTCTGCACGGAGTTCTCACTCACTTTGGACGAGGATCGCCCCTACACGACGCGCGAGTACTTCCACCTGCTGGGCAAGGCGATGGCGCCCGTCGCCAAACAAGAAGGCATCCTGACGGCCGCCGCCAAACGCGGCGTCCCCATCTACTGCCCGGCGCTCGCTGACAGCGTCCACGGTCTCGCCGTCGCGGAGGGCCGCCTGCGCACCGGCAAGCGCATCATGTACGACACCATCGGCGATCTTCTGGAGATGGCGCACCTCTCTCTGACGGCCAGCAAGACCGGCGTTATCTACGTGGGCGGTGGCACGCCCAAGAACTTCATCCAGCAGTGCGGCGTGGCCGGCTATCTGTTCGGGCGTCAGCGCCCGGGCCACAGCTACGGCATCCAGATCACGATGGACCAGCCCCAGTGGGGCGGCCTCTCCGGCTGCACGTTTGAGGAAGCGGTCTCCTGGCGCAAGATCTCGCCGGACGCCCAGTTCGTCACCGTCTACGCCGAAGCGACGATAGCCCTGCCGCTGATCGTCAGCGCCCTGGCGGAAGGCAGCCGCGAGGCGATCGCCGCCCGCAGTCTGCCGGCGCTGGACTGGGAGTGGGAGAAGGCGGAGGCCGGGAAGTAGGAAGTAGGAAGCCCCTCCTCTTCCCGCTCGCCCTGAGCTTGTCGAAGGGCTGCGCAACAACGGTGTCCTTCGACCCTTCGGCTGCGCTCGGGACAGGCAAGCTCAGGACGAACGGATTTGGCATTCATGACTGACCAGCGCTTCTTCCCGCCACGCAACTTCGCTGCGCTCCCTGCGGAGCACAGCGACTACGCCCGCAGCCGCGTCGTCGTGCTGCCCGTGCCGTACGATTCTACCGCCTCCGGCTGGGTCGGCTCCCGCGAGGGGCCGGCGGCGATCATCGACGCCTCGGCCAACATGGAGCTGTACGACATCGGCATCGGCTGCGAGCCGTATCTCGTGGGCATCCACACCCTGCCAGAGGTCGCCGTCCACAGCGGTAACCCGCAGGCGATGGTGGAGCGTATCGAGGAGATCGTGGGCGAGCTGATGGACGACGGCAAGTTCGTCGTCACCCTGGGCGGCGAGCACACCGTCGCCGTCGGCGCCGCGCGCGCCCACGCCAGGCGGATCAGCGGCCCTTCGACTGCGCCTGGTGGCGCGCTCAGGACAGGCCTTTCCGTCCTGGCCTTCGACGCCCACGCGGACATGCGCGATAGCTACCTGGATTCCCCCTACAACCACGCCTGCACGCTGCGCCGCATCAGCGAGGTGGCGCCGATCGTCCAGGTGGGGGTGCGCAGCGCCGAGCGCGAGGAGCACGAGCATATCCGCGCGAAGGGGCTGCGCTTCTACAGCCCGCGAGAGTATCGGGAGCTAGGGCCGGAGGGCGTGGCGGCGCAGCTATCGGAGAGCGTGTACATCACGTTCGATCTGGACGCCTTCGACCCCTCGCAGGTGGCGGCCGTGGGGACGCCGGAGCCGGGTGGCCTCCTGTGGGACGAGGTGAGCGAGCTGCTGGAGACGGTGGCCCGCCACAAGCGCATCGTGGGTTTCGATGTGACGGAGCTGGCGCCCAGCCTGGGCCCGCGCGCCAACGCCCAGTTGGCGGCCAAGCTGGCGTACCGCATCATCGGGCTGGCGTTGCGCGAGTAGGGCTGGCATTCGGAGCGACCAAGCATGACCCGCGCCCTCGTCGCGGTATGTCTGAGCGACGAATCTCTGCTCTGCCCAGCCGCCGATTGCCGTCTCTTGTAAGTCGGGCTTTCTGACCCACCACTCCCCGTGACCGCCAGATTCCCCTTCGACTGCGCTCCCTCCTGAGGCGGGCAGGCAGGACAGGCTTCGCGGAGGGCGTCGTGGCCTTAGAAAGTTGCACAAAGGGCTAAGGATGGGCGCTCGGATGCTGGCTCCACCCCAGATTCCCCTTCGACTGCGCTCAGGACAGGCTTCGCGAAGATGCCGTGAACCGCGTGACGCGCGGGCTGGCCGCTCAGAATGACAGAGTGGGGTTCGTCGGTTGGCGCTGTAGGAGTAGGGGCTGTGGTCGCCGGCTAGCGGCTGACGACGATGGTGACGGTGTCGCCGGCTTGGACGGCCGTGCCGGCCGGCGGCGACTGGTCGATCACCTGGTCGATGGGGACGTCGCCCTGCTTGAGGCCGACGATAACGTAGGAGGCGCCGGTCGCCTTCACCAGGTCGACGGCGGTCTGCAGGCTCTGGCCGGCCAGCTCCGGCAAGGCCAGCGCCGGTCCGGCGGCTGCGCCCTCCGGCGGAACGATGACGTTGTTCCCCTGGTTCGTTCCTGCTCCTCCGGGGGTGCTGAGGAAGGAGCCGCCGCTGTCCTCCCGACCCACGCTGTAGAGGGCGATGACCAGCAGGATGAGCACCCCCACGACGGCCATGGCGATGAGGCCGTTCATGTTCCAGGTGCGCGGCTCATTCATCTCCGGCAGGGGCTCCAACTTGGGCTCTTCCACGTGGCCCACGGGGAAGAAAGGCAACAGATCCGCAGGGTTCAGGCCGAGGTAGCCGGCGTAAGAGCGCAGGAAGCCGCGCGCGTACACGGGGGCAGGCAGGATGCCGTAGTTTTCGACTTCCAGGGCTTCCAGGTACTTGCGGGGGATGCGGGTCACGCGCTCAGCATCCTCAAAGGTAACGCCCTTGGAAAGCCTGGCACGTCGGAGGGTCTCCCCTAGAGGGGACATATCGACCTCCTGCATCTGCACGCCTGAAGTATACGAAACACTGACCACGGCGCGTCAACCCCCATGTGTGAGGAAGCAGGAAGGAGGAAGGAGGAAGTTATTGCGCGCGCTGCACGGCCAGAGTCACAGTCTGCCCGTCGATCTTCTGCTCCTCGCTCGTCGCACCGGGCGGAGGGGTGGCCTCCAGCAGTTCGTTCGCTAGCGTCTCTTGCCGCACGTAATCGCCGTGGTGCGCGAAGATGTCGCGCAGCCGCTGCCAGCCCTGGTAGTAGGCGACGATGCGGTCCGAGATCTCGAAGCCGGCGGCCTTGCGCAGGTTCTGGATGCGGTGCACCAGCTCGCGAGCGAGGCCTTCGTCGGCCAACTCGGGCGTGATGGTGGTGTCCAGCCCGACGGCGTAGCCGGCGTCGTCCTCGGCGAGAACGCTGTCCTCGCTCAGCAGCGCCAGCAGGTCTTTGGGGCGCTCGTAGCTGGCCTTGAACTGCTCGCTGATGACGATGACGTCGAGCTGCTTGACGTTGATCTCTTCCAGGACCTGAGCCGTGTGCTTTCGCAAACCGTCGGCGTAATACGGGGTCAGCACGAACGCGGTCGCCCGGGCCAGCGGCTGGCGCACCTTGATCCCGGCCTTGCTGCGGGCGGCGCGGCCCAGGCTGACCACCCGCATCACCAGCCGCGTCTCGTCCATCAACTGCTGGTCAACGAGGGCGGGATCGGCGTCCGGCCAGGCGGCCAGGTGGACCGATTCGGGCGCCTCGCGGTCGACGGAGCGCACCAGGTTCTGGTAGATCGCCTCCGAGACGAAGGGGGTGAACGGCGCCAGCAGCTTGCAGAGGGTGACCAGGCACGTGTAGAGGGTGTGGTAGGCGGCCAGCTTGTCGGCGTCGAGCTCGCCCCTCCAGAAGCGGCGGCGGCTGCGACGGACGTACCAGTTGGATAGGTCCTCCACGAAATCCTGGATGGCGCGTCCGGATGTGGTCGGGTCGTACTCGTCCAGGCAGTCCGTCGCCTTCTGCACCAGCGCGTTCAGCTCGGAGAGAACCCAGCGGTCCAGCTGGGGCCGTTCGCGAACGGTCCCTACGCCTTCCACGTGCGTGGTCGGGTCGAAGCCGTCCAGGCTGGCGTAGGTGACGAAGAAGCTGTACGTGTTCCAGAGCGTCAGCAGGAAGCGGCGCAGCGACTCGGAGACGAGCTGGCTGGAGAAGCGGCGCGCCTCGCCTGGCCGCGTGGCCGTGTACAGGTACCAGCGCAGGGCGTCGGCGCCGCTGGCCTCGATGACGGTCATCGGTTCTACGGCGTTGCCGAGGCTCTTGCTCATCTTGCG
>JBGPMY010000071.1:0-8004 GCA_041487235.1 Dehalococcoidia bacterium | reverse complement strand
CGTTCCTGCGCGATGGCTGGCGCTACGTCTTGTTCGTCGAGGCGATGTTCCTGCTCGTGCTGGCCGCGGCGACGTTCCTGCGCTCGTTCGCGCCCCAGATCAACTCCGGGGAGAAGCCGTTCGAGCTGGCGTTCCTGAACTCCATCAACCGAACCGAGACGTTCCCGCCGCCGGACCCCTGGCTGGCGGGACATTCCATCAGCTACTACTACTTCGGCTACGTCATCATATCGGCGCTCACCAAGCTGGCGGCGCTCAGCACAAGCGTCACCTTCTTCCTGGGGCTGTCACTGGTGGCGGCCCTGGCCTGGATCAGCGCCTTCGGGCTGGTATACAACCTGGTGGTGATCTCGCGCCGGCGGGGCGCGCCTGAGTCTGACCACGGGCCGGCCCTGGTCCCCAGGGCGATCGTCTTCGGGCTGGTGGCGGCTGTCCTGGTACTGGTGGTCAGCAATCTGGAGGGCGTCTTCGAGCTGACGGCCCGCCACGGTGTTGGCTCGAGAGGGTTCTACGACTTTCTAGGCATCTTCGGCCTGCCGGGCCCCTACGACTGCTCCGCCGCCCCTGGCGATTGCGCCGAGTGGTACCCCACGCGCTCCTACTGGTGGTGGTGGGCAACCCGCATGGGCTCCGGCTTCGACATCCAGGAGTTCCCCTTCTTCAGCCTGCACTTCGGCGATCTGCACGCCCACGTGATGGCGATGCCGTTTCTCATCACCCTGTTCGGGCTGGCGTTCCAGACGGTTGTCGGGGCTCGCGAAACCAGCGAGCCGGGCGAGAAGTTCGACGTCCTGTGGATCGCGCGGCGGCCCGGACGGTTTCTGTTCATCGCGCTGCTCCTCGGCGGCATCGCTTTCACAGACGCCTGGGCCACTCCCTTGGCCGCGCTAATGCTCGTGGCCTCCGTGCTTGTCGCCAACTGGCTGCGGGCGGAGCGATCGCCCTGGCGCGTGCTGATCGATAGCGCTGCCTTCGTGATGCCCGTGCTGGCGGCCGCGTTTCTCCTCTACCTGCCGTTCTACCTGCATCTGGAGTCGGATACGAGGGGCCTGGACGTGACCCAGCTGGCCGGGGCGTCGGCAGGCGTGCCCACGGACTCGCTGGCGACGCGGCCGCTGCACCTCCTGCTGTTCTGGGGGCCGCTCCTATGGGTGGGTCTCTCCTTCGTCGCCCTCTGTGTACGGCGTCAGGGGCGGCGACTGCTGGCTGGCCCGCTGCCCTGGTTGGCGATGATCCCCTGGGCAGCGCCCGTGGGCCTCTACGCCCTTCTCGTCGCGTCTGACGGCGGGTTCGGCGGCCTCGCCGACGAGTTGGAGCAGCGCGGCGCGAACCTGATCACTCTGGGCATGCTGGCGGCGGGTGTTACGGCCGTCACCCTCTGCTTCCTGGGGACGGCGCGGCGACCGGCGCGCGAACGCGACAGGAGCGATCTGTTCGTGTTCCTGCTGATGGGGTTCGCGCTGACGATGCTACTGGGCGCTGAACTCTACTTCGTGAAGGACCTCCTTGGGTGGCGGGCCAACACGGTGTTCCGGTTCTGGCACCAGAGCTGGATTATCCTGGGCATCGCCGGGGCCTTCGGCCTCTACCGGCTGACGGCGGGATGGCGCCTCCCGGAGCTGCGATTGGGCCAGATGCCTTGGCGCTACCTCGCCGGATGGGGGATCGCCTTTGGCCTCGCGTACACGATAGCCGTGGCCGTCGATCCCTGGGAAACGCTGTACTCGCGCTGGTGGACGGCGACGCCGGGCCTCATCGTCGGCGGCGTGGCGATCGCCGGATATGCAGTCGCTTTGGCCAGCGGGACCGCTTCGCGCGGCGCCATCTGGGGCAGAATCGGCTGGCTGGCGGCGACGGCGGTAATTCTGTGCGCCGCCCTGGTGTACCCGGTTCTGGTCGCCTTCGATAGGACCGGTGGCTTCCGCAATGCCCAGACGCTCGACGGGCTCGCCTTCGCCCGGGATGAGGATCCGGCCGAGTTCGAGGCGATTCAGTGGCTGAACGGCAACGTCCGCGGCACGCCGGTAATCCTAGAGGCGGCGGGCGACGACTTCAGCGGGTTCGCGCGGGTCTCGTCGCGCACCGGACTGCCGACTGTCATCGGCTGGCTGGGCCACGAGATGCAGTGGCGCGGACGGCCGGACGCCGTCTCCGCTCCTGGCGCGGAGACGGCGTTCACGCTGAGGCCAGAGGAGGTCTCGCGCGTCTACACCACCACGGAGGTTCGGGAGGCCGAATCGATCATGGCCAAGTACGACGTGGAGTACGTCTACGTGGGCAAGCTGGAGCGCCAGAAGTACGGCGAGGCGGGCCTCGAAAAGTTCGGGCAGTTCATGACCAGAGTGTTCGCGAACTCGGAGGTCAGCATCTACCACTTGCCTTCGCCGCCCACGAGTGTCCGGCGGTAAACCCCGTAGCTGCTGGGCTTCAGCCCTGCGGGGTGAGGCGGGCGTTACACCTGGTACTGCGCCGCGCCGGCTCGCGCAAGGTCCGAGGCGACGATCTCAGCGATCTTCTCGCCCAGAAGGATGGAGTAGTTCTGGCCGCGGTCCTGCGGGTAGATCTGCGCCATGTTGGCGAGGTAGAGGCCCGGGAAGGGCGTGCGGTGGTCCGGGATGCGAGCTGCGGCGCCCACGGTGAACACGGGCTGGGCTTCGGCGCCGTGAAACAGCCAGCGCCCGTTGATCCAGCTCTCTTCGAAAGACGGGTTGATGCGCTTAAGATGCGGGAGATAGAGATCGCACACCTGGTTCATGTCCATGCGCAGCAGCGGCGATTCCCTGCTCAAGTAGTTCGAGATGTAGACGATATGCTCTCCGCCGTAGCGTTGCGAGCCGACCAGGTTTGTGTGCTCAACCACGGCGATGAAGGGTATCGAATCGTCGCTGACGTTCAGCCAGTACATCTTCGTCAGCGGCCGCTTGAGGCTGAGCACCAGGCAGAGGGCATCCTGGTAGCCGATGCCCTGGAGCTTGGCGACGTAGTCTTCCGGCAGTTGCGGCGCCAGCCGCAGGAACGCCCGGTTGCCGACTGTCGCCACAACGGCGTCGAACGGCTCTGGCGACCCGTCCCCGTTGAGCCGCAGGGCGATGCGTCCCGCCTCGGAGGTGACGGTGGAGACGGGTCGGTCAGTCTCCAGCCGCCCGCCTAGGTCGCGGATACGCTGGACTAGGGCGTCGATCCAGGCCCCGAAGGAGCCCAGCAGATAGCCGAGCACCTCCTTCTGCCAGAGCCCGCCGCTGCGCGAGGCGAAGCGCAGGTGGACCTTGTTCCAGAGCCAGGTCATCACCACCTGCTCGGCCATGGCGCCGAACTTACCTCGGAGAAGAGGCCCCCAGACCACATCCAGGTTTCGCTGGCCGGCGGACCGTCGAATCCAGTCGGCGGCCGTGATCTCCTCGAAGGGGGCGCCATGTCGCTGGCGCCTGAGCTGCAGCGCCATCATGCCCAGACGCAGGCGGTCCCAGGGGCTAACGGGGGTGAAGCGCAACAGGTCAAGGGGCGTCACGAACGGATAGATGCGATCGTGGTAGAAGACACCAACGGTGGATGGACGCCAGGCCAGACGGTCGCCCAGCCCCAGCTCGTGGATCATCCGGACGGCGGCGGTGTCAGTAGTGAACAGGTGATGGTAGAAGCATTCAACCGGCTCGCCGCCCACCTCGAACGTGCGCACCAGCCCGCCCAGAGATGGGCCGGCCTCAAACAGGCGTACTGCGTACCCCCGCTGAAGCAGGCGGTAGGCGGCCGTCAGTCCGGCGACGCCACCCCCGATGATGCCGACGGTCTGCTGCGCTTCGTCCATCGTTCGCTCTGGCGGCTCCGATCAGCCGCCTATCAGATGGAGTCCGTCTGAGCTGACGTGGCGCGCCGCCACGGACGGCTCAATCGCAGGCGCAACAGTCCGCGCAGGTCTTCGCCAATGGTGGAGGCGATCTTCACGCGAGTGTCCGTGTCCTCCACCCAGCGCACGGGCACGTCCTTGACGCGATAGGACAGCTTTTCCGCCAAGATCAGCAGCTCCGTATCAAAGAACCAGTTGTTGTCCTCGATGAGCGGGATGATACGCTGCGCGGCCTCGCGGCTCACGGCCTTGAAGCCGCACTGGGCGTCGCCGAAGCGGGTAAAGAACATCGCCCTGATGATCGTGTTGTAGCCCCGCGTCAGCAGCCGGCGCCTGAAGGAGCGGGTGACTCGCGATCCCCCGGCGAGGCGCGAGCCGACAGCCACGTCGTAGCCCTCGTGGGCGATGGCGCCGATGAGGTCGGGGAACGCCTCGAGCCCGGTCGAGAGGTCGACGTCCATATAGCTCACGATATCGGCCGGACTGCCGAGCCAGATCTGCTTAAGGGCGAAGCCGCGCCCCTTCCGCTCGATGCGCACATAATCGACCTTTCCCGCGGATTCGTCTGCGATCTCCTTTCCCACCGCGGGCGTGCTATCTACTGAGGCGTTATCTCCGATGACGACCCGCCATTTGTAGGGGAAGTCGGCATTGTCCAGGAAGTCCAGCAGGATGGGGATCGACTTGGGGAGTGAGTGCTCCTCGTTGTAGACCGGGACAACGATGTCGACGCTGGTCACGAGGCTATCGTAAGGCGGCCAGCGCCGGATTGTCGATGGCGGTGAGTGTTTCCGCCGAGTGCAACGACGGTGGCTAGAGCAGCACTCGTCTGGGCGCGCCGGAGGCCGTGCGGCGGAAGTTGTGGAAGAGGAAGCGTTCACCCTCCTCCTTCACGTGACAGCGCCGGGGGCTGCTCACGGCGCTGCCGATCTCCTGGCCGACGATCTCCGTCTCCCGGCGCAGGTCGTCGCTCAGGGCGAAGACGTTGGACGCAACGACGGTCTCGATCTGGGCGCCGGCGAGGGTCAGCAGCCAGCCGGCGGTCAGCTCCGCCCAGCCCAGGTGGAAGGCGCTGTCGGCGAAGGCGATCGCCAGCCTCTGCAGGCTGGAGTCCGGGGCGGTTTGCAGCGCCGTCGATCCGAAGTGGGGCATGCACAGGTCCGTGAGAAGGCGGTAGGCGCTTCCCAGACGCTGATCCTGTGCCAGGACGGAGCCGGCGCGAAAGCGGCCCAGGTCAATGGCGAGAGCCACGTGCTCACGGGCCTGGGAGATGGCCCCGGGTAGCCACTGCTCGTATTCCGCGAAGCCATCGGCCAGGAGCGAGCGCTGCGCCGCGATGCAGTCGCAGGCGGTGCGCAGGAGCGGCGGGCAGGAGGCGTAGGAGCCCAGGCCCATCAACGCGCAGACGTCAGCCAGGTGAGTGAACGACCTGGACCAGAACGCGAAGATCGCCGCCGCCGCCGGCGTGCGTAGCCTGGCGTTGGCGGCGACGATCTGCAGTTGCAGGTTCATGGCTCGCTCGAAGACGGCCAGGTCGCCGCCCAGCAGGAAGAGCGTCTGGCGGTACGCGTCCTGGACGACGGGCGCCGCGGCAGCGGGGCGGCCCGGAAGCACGTATCGCTCCGGAAAGCCGGCGAGGGCCAGACGTAGCCTGGGGCGCGCCGGTTCCTGCGTCATGCCCATAACCTAACCAAAATAGCGGCTGTGCAGAAGATGGGCGGCATCGCCCCCACGTTCAGAGGCGGGCCGCGACCTCCTTCGTAACGCAAATGGCGCCTGTTCCGTCTAAAGGTATATCTTGAAGCGCAGATTGAGCCGATAATATGGGTTCGAGCAAACCAAAGTTGCGCCGAGCGCGTTCCACAATTCGAGACCAGAGGTTCTGACGCCGTATGGAAACCCGCAGGATCGTCCTCGTGCTCACCGGCATCGCCGGTGCCCTTGTCGTAGTCATCGGCGGGCTGGCCCTGGCTCTGTCCCTGGGTGGCGGTGATGACAATAAAAGTAGCGGAGACAACTCGCCCACAAACTCCCCCGGCGCTGTCGGCTCGCCGCTGCCGGAGCGGGTGGCGGGCGAGTTGCGCCTGTTCGGCGGTGATCCGGTTACGCTGGATCCCGCTTGCGCCTCGGACGTCGCCTCCGCTGAGTATATCGTGGAGGTCTTCTCCGGCCTCGTCTCGTTCGATAAACAGCTGAAGATCGTCCCGGACATCGCCAAGAGTTGGGATGTCAGTGACGACGGCACGGTGTACACCTTCCACCTGCGCACCAACGTCCTCTTCCACGATAGCTCACGTCGGGTCGCTGCCTCCGACTTCAAGTTCTCGCTGGAACGGGCGCTCAACCCGAACACGCAGTCGACGGTGGGGGAAGTGTACCTGGATGACATCGTGGGCGCCAAGGAGTTCGCCAACGGCACGGCGGACGCGGTCAGCGGCATCAACGTCCTGGACGAGGACACGCTCCAGATCACGATCAAGCAGGCGAGCCCCTTCTTCCTGGACAAGCTCACTTATCCCACGGGCTACGTTGTTGACCAGCGAGAGGTGAAAGACGCCACCTGCTTCGAAGGTGACTGGACGCGTACGCCCAACGGCACCGGCCCCTTCCGGCTGAAGAACTGGGTGCTGGGCCAGCGCATAGAGCTGGAGCCGAACGCGAACTACTATCTGGACCCGAAGCCTTCGGTGGCCAAAGTTACCTTCGTTCTCTCCGGCGGCTCGCCCCTGGTGATGTACGAGAACGATGAGATCGACATAACGGGCGTGGGCATCAACGATATCGAGCGCATCCGGGACCCCAACGAGCCTCTGCACAAGGAGTTCGTGGAGGGTGACTCCATGGACACTTTCTACATCGGATTCAACACGCAGAAGGCGCCCTTTGATGACCTCAAGGTGCGTAAGGCGCTGTCCATGGCGATAGACAAGGAGCTGCTGGCCAACAGCGTGCTCAACCAGCTGGTGGTCCCGGCCGCCGGGGTCTTGCC
The DNA here is from genome assembly GCA_041487235.1 of Dehalococcoidia bacterium. Taxonomy (GTDB): domain Bacteria; phylum Chloroflexota; class Dehalococcoidia; order SM23-28-2; family RBG-16-64-32; genus JBGPMY01. Next base: position 1,171 of record JBGPMY010000071.1, on the reverse strand, counting down.
GCCGACGATACCCGGCTTCAACAAGGACCTCAAGGGGTTGACGTTCGATCCGGACGGGGCCCGTAAGCTGCTGGACGAGGCTGGAGGGCCGGATATCCTGAAGAACGTGGTTCTCCTGATGCCCGGGCGCGGCGCCAGCCCCTCCGATGTGCTGCAGGCGATCGTCGCCATGTGGACGGACAATCTGGGCGTTACGGTGACTACCCAACAGGAGGAGACCGGCACCTTCCTGCGTGATCTGGACGATGGCAACTTCCAGGTGTTCTCCCTGGGCTGGATAGCGGACTACCCTGACCCGCAGAACTTCCTGGAGATCAAGCTGCATTCGCAGAGCCCTAATAACGAGACACACTACTCCAACCCGCGCGTGGACAAACTCCTGGACGACGCGCGGGCGGAGAAGGACGAGGGCAAGCGGCTGGACCTCTACCGACAGGCCGAGCAGCTCATCGTCGACGACGCCCCCTGGATACCGCTGTATCATGGCAAGAGCAGCGTCCTCATCAAGCCCTACGTCAAGGGCTTCGCCATTCCGCCCTTCGTCATCCCTAACCTGCGCTACGTGAGCATCGCCCGCTAGGCTGGGGGCTGGCGTGCAGGGGTTGGCCTCCTATATCCTGCGGCGGCTCATGCTGGCGCCAGTGATCCTGCTGGCGGTCTCTATCGTGACCTTCGCCCTGGGGCGCTTCGCCCCCGGCGACTACGTGGAGATCCAGGCGGGCAGCCGCGCCCGGCCGGAGACGATCGAGCGCATTCGCGAGGAGCGCGGCCTGAACGACCCAGTGTACGAGCAGTACATCCGCTACATGGGTAACTTCGCGCAAGGGGACCTCGGGAAGAGCGTGATCTATCGCGGGGTGGACGTGCAGGACGTGATCTTTCCGCGCCTCTGGGTGACTGTCCAGTACAACGCCATCGTCCTGATCCTGACCTTCGCCATCGGCATCCCCCTGGGCACCTGGGCCGCCCTTAAACGCGGGACATGGCTGGACCCGCTGGCCATCGGGGTGTTCGTGGTCTTTGCCTCCGTGCCGATAGTGGTGTCGATCCCCCTGTTGCAGTGGTTGCTGGCCATGAAGCTGGCCTGGCTGCCCACCAACGGCTGGACGGAACACGACATTCTCGGAGTCAAGCTGGGTATATTCTCCGATCAGATCATCCTGCCGGTTCT
>JBGPMY010000070.1:0-8074 GCA_041487235.1 Dehalococcoidia bacterium | reverse complement strand
ATACTATTTCGTGATATGGGCCATCCTTTAGCGGCAGATTTCGCCGCTAAGCTGTTCCTGCTCTCCTGTTCTCCTGTTCTCTTGTTCTAGCCGTTCTCGCCATGAAACCGATCGGCCTCGCTGTCCTTGGCTCCACCGGCTCCATCGGGCGCCAGACGTTGGATGTCGTGCGCTCGTTGCCGGACTGCTTTCGGGTCATCGCGCTGGCGACCGGCGGGAACGTGACGCTGCTGGAGGAACAGGCCCGCGAGTTCCGCCCTCGCCTGGTCTGCGCCGGCCGCGAGGCAGACTATCTTCGCGACCGCATGAGATCCGGTAGCCTGCCCGGCCGCTGGGCGGAGATGGAGGAGATGGTAGCCGACGCTTCCGTGGACGTCGTGGTCGTGGGCACGGTGGGCGCGGCCGGCCTCGGCCCCACGATCGCCGCCGTCCGGGCCGGCAAGGCCGTCGCCATCGCCAACAAGGAAGTCCTGGTGATGGCCGGCCACATCATAACGACGGAAGCCCGCCGCCACGGCGCGGAGCTACGCCCCATCGATTCAGAGCACTCGGCGATCTGGCAGTGCCTGTGGGGCGAGGCGCCGGAGTCTGTTGAACGCCTCGTCCTCACCGCCTCCGGCGGCCCCTTCCGCGATACGCCGCTGCACGAGCTCGACCGGGTAACGCCGGACGAAGCGCTACGTCACCCTAACTGGCAGATGGGCCAGAAGATCACGGTGGATAGCGCCACCCTCCTCAACAAGGGGCTGGAGTGCATTGAGGCCCGCTGGCTGTTCGATGTGCCTCTCGATAACATCGAGGTCCTGATGCACCGCGAGAGCATCGTCCACTCCCTGGTGGAGTTCCGTGACGGCTCCGTGAAGGCGCAACTAGGTGTGCCCGATATGCGTCTACCTATTCAGTGCGCGCTGACTTACCCGCAGCGCCTGCCGGGCGCAGAAGTGCCGAAACTGGACCTCAAGCTGGTTGGATCGTTGACGTTTGGCGCTCCGGACCTGAAGCGGTTTCCGTGCCTGGGGCTGGCCCTGGAAGCGGGTCGCCGCGGCGGCAGTTACCCGGCTGTCCTCGCGGCCGCGGACGAGATCGCTGTCCAGCATTTCCTGGCCGGCCACATCCGCTTTCTGGACATCCCTCTGGCCATCGATGACGCGCTGTCCGCGCACGCCGGCATCGCTAATCCGAGTCTGGACGAACTCCTGGCGGGGGACGCCTGGGCGCGGTCGTTCGCGGAGGATTGGGTGAAAGCGAAAGCGTGATGGCTTCCTTCTTCCTTCTTCCTCCTTCCTTCCTGAGGTTGTGGCCTGATGGATGACGTGCTCCGCTCCACGCTGCCGTTCTTCGGCATGCTGGTTGGCCTGATCGTCATTCACGAGCTGGGCCATTTCATCACGGCCAAGATATTCAAGGTGAAGGTGCTGGAGGCGGGGTTGGGATACCCGCCGCGCATATGGGGCTTCAACTGGCGCGGTACCCTCTACTCCATCAACGCTCTGCCTTTGGGCGGCTTCGTGCGGCTTCTGGGCGAAGAGGACCCGTCCGACCCGGAGAGTCTGGCCGCTCAGCCAGCCTGGAAGCGACTGATAGTGCTCGCTTCCGGCTCTGGCATGAACTTCCTGCTTCCCATCGCCCTGTTCGCCATCGCCTTCATGATTCCGCACCAGGTGTCGGTTGGCCCGGCGGTGATCGACAAGGTGGAGGCCGGCTCGCCGGCCGCGGCGGCGGGACTGATGCCCAGCGATCGCATCCTCACGCTCAATGGGGAGTCCGTCAAGAACATCCAGGAGGTGGGCCGGCTGATCCGCCTGAACCAGGGCCAGGATATAGTCTTCAAGGTGCAGCGCGAGGTGTTCGGGGGCGGCTCAGAGATCGTCGAGAAGCCGGTGGAGGCGCGCTGGACACCGCCCGGCGGCCAGGGCCCCACGGGGATCAAGATAGCCAACCTCTATCCCCAGTTCCACGAGACGGAGAATTTCCCCGTCTGGAAAGCGGTCCCCAAGGGCTGGACAGCCACGTTGGACTCGCTCATCCTGGCCCGCAACCAGGTCATCTCCTTCGTCAAAGGCGGCTCTGGGCCGGACGTGGCGGGGCCGGTAGGCATCGCCCAGGCGACCGGTGAGGTGATAAAGGAGTCTGGCTGGCAGACGCTCCTGGACTTTGCGGCGCTGCTTTCCATCAACCTGGCCATCATTAATATCCTGCCGTTGCCCATGCTGGACGGCGGCCGCATCGCCTTCGTCCTGCTGGAGGTGGCGCGCAGGGGTAAGCGCATCGCTCCTGAAAAGGAGGCGGTAGTGCATTTGGTCGGCCTTGCCCTTATCATTACCTTTGCTGTCATCGTCACTTACTTCGATGTCATCCGCATCATCAGGGGAGGGAGCCTCTTCGAATGACGGACGAACCTGTCCCGCTTAGCCCGCGCAGATCTTCGCGCCCCGTCCACGTCGGCGACGTTCAGGTGGGCGGCGACGCCCCCATCGTCGTGCAGACCATGACCAACACCGACACCGCGGACGCCAACGCTACCATCGAGCAGATCGCCCGGCTGGGCGACGCCGGCGCGGAGATCGTCCGCGTGGCCGTGCCCGACCGCCACGCCGCCGCGGCCGTGCCGGAGATCGTGAAGCGGACTCCCGTGCCCCTCATCGCTGACATCCACTTCGATCACCGGCTGGCGCTGGCCTCCATCGAGGCAGGCATCCACGGGCTGCGCCTCAATCCCGGCAACATCCGCGACGCGTCCAAAGTGAGGCAGGTGGTCCAGGCCGCCAAGGAGCGCGGCATCTCCATCCGCATCGGCGTAAACGAAGGTTCGCTGCCGCCGCTGGCCGCCTTGGCCGACGGCGAGCTGCCCCCACCGAAGGCACAGCGCATGATGGACGCCGCTCTGTGGGAGATCGGTATCCTGGAAGAGATGGGGTTCGAGGACATCAAGATATCCCTGAAGGCGTTCGACGTCCCGACCATGGTCACCGCTTACCGCGCGCTGGCTACGCGAGTGCCTTATCCGCTGCACCTCGGCGTCACCGAAGCGGGCACGCCCGGCGCCGGCACCGTACGTTCCGCCGTGGGCATCGGCGTCCTGCTGGCCGAAGGCACCGGCGACACGATACGCGTCTCGCTGGCCGCCGATCCGATCGAGGAGCTGCCGGTCTGCTGGGACATCCTGAAGTCGCTCAACCTGCGGCAGCGCGGCGCCACCATCGTCGCCTGTCCGACTTGCGGCCGCATCGAGGTCGATCTGATCCCCCTGGCCAACCAGGTGGAGGAGTACTTCATGAAGCTCGGCAAACCCATCACCGTGGCGGTCATGGGCTGCGTCGTCAACGGCCCGGGCGAATCGCGGGACGCGGACGTGGGTCTGGCGGCCGGCAAGGGGCGCGGCGCCATCTTTCGCAAGGGCGAAGTCGTCCGCATCGTGGCCGAAGACCAGTTCCTGACAGCGCTGATGGAGGAAGGTCAGAAGGTGATCGCCGAGAAGTTTGGCGAGGAGACCCCGCTACCTGCCGCGAGCGACCTGGACTCGCTGATCAGCCTGACGCCCGTGGAATCGCGTCAGCTTCCGGGCCGCGCCGCCCGGCGGGCCTAGACTGTAGTCGCTCCGCCTTCAGCACTGCCTGCGCGCAGCCGGAAGTACAGCCAGACCCCAACCGTCGCGGATAGGCAGATACCCAGCAGCACCACCGCCGTGGCCGGCGTCGTCTCCTGCAGAGCGGAGAAGTACGCCTGCTGCTTGTTCAGCAGTACGTGCCAGAACAGGAACGCCGTCACGGCCGCCATCGCCAGCCAGCCCAGCTTGTTCCACCCCCACAGCTTGTGGCCGTCCATGAACCGCAGCGGGATCATGTTGAAGAACAGCCCCTCCAGGCCGCCCACGAACACCGCCGCCGCCACGCCTTCCGGTACCCCCGCCAGCCAGCTGCCGCTGTCCTGGCTCAGGTCCCTGAACGGCATCACCAGCAGCCAGGCTGCGATGCACAGCGCCAGCAGCGCCAAGCCGGGATAGAAGACGCTATGGCCTAGCTGTCTTCGGTCTAGTCCCGTCTCCGCCAGCACCACGAACGAGGCGATGAAGCCGTAGATGATCCCCGGCTGGAAGTTCTCCAACCGCGACAGCAGCACGCAGACGATCGCCACGACGATGCCGATAGGGAACAGTTTCACCCCCGCCGATAAGCCGAAGCCGTGCCTGGTAAGGAGCGCCTGACCGCCGCTGTAGGTATACGTCACGGCGCCGACGCCCAGCACCAGGCTCAGGAACAGGACAAGGCTCTTGTTGTTGAATCCAAACCCGGGCTCGGCGAAGCCGTAGATCAGTCCCGCCAACCCCAGCACCGCCAACGGGCCCAGGAACGCCCCGACGCCGGGACGCTCGCCGTTGATAGTATCCCAACCTTTGCCGAAGACGCCGAGGAATCCGCGGAACGGCGCGAACAGCCGGCTCAGGAACCTCTCGATGTCCTCCGAGTTCTCTTGCACCGTCTGGTTGAAGACGGTTGCCGTCAGCAGGATAAGGATGAGCGTGGCTCCTGCCAGGGCGACGTTCGTTCCGATCACTTTCGCCTCTCCCGATATCTCATCAGGACCCAGCAGCGAGCGAATGATCTCCGGTCGAGCGCCGCCGGCATCGCCCGTTATCGCTGACCCCGGCGCGGCCGCCCCGCCGGCGTCCGCTGGCGGCTTCACCTCGGTAAGCGCCGCCGGAGTAGGCGATGACGTCCGCGCGGGCGTGGCTGTGATAGCGGCGACAGGCGGTGTGGGCGTTGCGCCGCTCAGCCCTAGGCCGCCCGGCCCGGACCCCCTTGCCGGTGTGCGCCCGGACGTTGCTGTCGGCGTCGCTACGGGGGTAGCTGCCGCCGGCTCGACTGCTACGGGCGGAGTCGCGGTCGGCGTGGAGGTGGCCGGTATGGTGGTCGAACTGGCGGTCGGGGCCGGGCTTGGCGTCGGCGTCGACGGCGGGGTAGATGTTGGTGTCGGAGCGCCGGTGGGTGTTGCGGCGGCTGGACTGGCGGTAGCCGTTGGTGGCGGCGTGGGCGAGGGTGTAGCGGTCTGCGTGGGCGCCTCCGTCGGGCTCGGCGAAGCTGTCGGCGTCTCCGTGGCTGTGGGCGCCTCCGTCGGCGTCGCCGTCGCGGTGGCGGTCGGAGTCACGGTTGGCGTCCCGCCGCCTGTTTGCGGCAGACTCACTGTCGGCGTCGGTGTCCTAGTCCGTATGACCGTTGGCGTGACGGTGGGTGTGGCCGTGGCGGCGATGAAGCTGCCGGCCTCCAGGAAAACGTTGGCGTCCAGGATGAAGTCCGTCCCGTCAGCGATCGCCAGCTTCATATGGTTCGTCTGATTGGCGGTAACGGATGCCTTGCAGGTAAGCACCACCGTCAGGCCGTCCATCTCGGTGTTGATCCCGCCGCCGTTGTCGCTCAGGTCGTTGTTGCGGTAGAGGCCGGGGTTCTCCTTGGGTGAGGAGTTGAACGGGTTGCCGTTGTTTATTGTGTTGATGGAGACCGGCTGGCCGCCCACAGTGGCGCAGTTGTTCCCGTTGACGAAGAAGGCGAAGACATCGTTGAACGAGGAGTGAACCCACTCGTTGTACTCCTCCGAACCAAACACGTAGCGGAACAGGACGCTGCCGCTGATCGGGACGAAATCGAACTGCAGGACTGAGGCGTCGTTGGTGTTGAACCCGGAGAGCTGCGTCAGGTCAGCGTCACCGCCCCTGTCGTTGTTCGTGGAAGTTCCGTCACTCAGGTTCGGGCCGGTCACACAGGCGACGTCGCCGGAGCTGAGGATGATCCCCGAGTTGAAGCCGATGGCCGCACCTAAACCCTTGAAAGTGCCCGCGGCCACGTTGGCCCCCGTGTACGAGACGTTGGAGACGGTGATCCCGCCGCCCAGGAGAGCGTTGGCCAGGTCCTGGGGCGAGACGCCCTGCGTCAGGTCTTGAACGAAGTCGCCGCCGGAGCAGTCCACGTCGAAGCCAAGGCTGGTATAGTACCAGGTTTCGATGTACAGCCAGCACACGGTCACGATGTGCGGCCCGGACGCCACGCCGGAGGGAACTGTGGCATCTATCGAGGTAGAGCTGGCGCCCTGCGGCAGCACGCCGCTGCCGATGACCTGCTGTGGCGGGAAGACGAGGTCCCAGTCCCACAGCACTTCCGGCAGCTGGTCGGCAAGCTGGTTGACCGGCGCGCCGCTCAGCTTGACCTTGAACACCGAACCGGCAATCCCTGAAGGGGGATCGAGAACGACGGTGGCGCCCGTGGCGAGGGTTAGGGTGCCCCGATTGTCTCCGCAGTTCCCCCCCGCCAGCGCCGGCGCGCTGGATAGGCTGGAGCCCGGTAGCCAGCCGGACACGGCCGTCAGCAGCAGGATAATAGAGCACGCCGCGACCAGCGCGGCGGCGGCGGTCGCCACGACCCTTGGGCCCAACCTCGGTACGTTCATCTCACTGTTTGCGGGAATTGTTGACAGCTTACTCCGTTTCGGCGCGTTTTGAACAGCCCCTCTGGGAATCAGGCATCTCTTAAGGGACTCTAATCTCCTCTTCATGTCACCTTAATTGCGCTTCACTATGCTGGTTTCATGAAGTCAATAGCGACGGCCAAGGTGACGCCTCCCACCGAGGCTGCGGTGGACGGGACGGCAAGGCCCCCCTCTCCCGTCGCACCTCCGCTGATGCTGCTCGTCTGCGACGCCGCCGGTCCGGCCGTACGGCGCCTGCACACCTTCGGGGACGCTGAGTCCGCCGCGCAGTTCATCCGCTTCTGGTACCCGCCGCTGCACCGGCGCGGCATTATCGCCTTCTGGGCCCTGCCGCAGCGGCCCGAGCGCGCGCTCTGCCATGAGCCCGGCGAGGACGAAGGCGACGGGGCGACGGGAGAGGCGGCCGTGCTCATCCGCGACGGGAAGGACCCGGGACTTGTTTGTCCGTTCTCGTTCATGGACATGGAGGCCGCGCTCGCCTTCCTGCGCGAGGAGGCGCAGCGGGGGTTGGATATGGCGCTCGTTCAGATGTATTGGGCAGTGCCCGTGACCATCGAAAGCCCGCAACCGGAGCTCATCTGCTTCAATCCGGCGACGCCGCCGGTTGTCCGTGGTCTCGCCACCGCAACCGACGGCAGCACGGTAGAGGAGTCACCGTCCTCCGAAGCTGCGCCCGGCCCCGCTGACGTTGCGCCGAAAGCGGGCCGCGAGACGGAGCGCCCCTCCAGCGAACCGACGAAGCTGAACGAACTTCTTGGCGAGCTGGCCACCGTCTTGCGCGTCAGTCGGCGAGAGCCCCGGCGCGAGGCGTTCCAGGGGTTCGGCTCTCCGCCCGGCCGCTTCTAGCGCCAAGAGCTGGGAATGGGCGAGGCGGCGGCTCCGTCCTCCGTCTTCCCACGTGGCGATACAGCGACTTATTGTCCTCTTGACACCTTCTGTCCTGGATGGTAGTCTGAACTCACAGCGAGAAAGTGTAACGTACACACTAACTGAAAGGCGCTCGCGATGGTACTCAAGACTCTGGTGGAAGAACGGGTTCCCGTCATCACGGAAGAGACGCTCCTGAACGAGGCGAACGAGTGCGTAATCGATCGCCCTCTGGACACCAGGCCCCTCACAGAGGAGCGGGCCTTCGCCTTCTGGCAGAAGGATATCCCGGAGGAGTACTGGGGGCTGGACGGCCCGGCCATCGTAGCCCGCATCGCGGCGGCGCGGCGCAAGCTGGGCACGCGCTGCGTGGTGCTGGGCCATCACTACCAGCGCGAGGACATCATCCAGTTCGCGGACTACAAGGGCGACTCCTTCAACCTGGCCCGCTGGGCGGCGGAGCGCGCGGAGGCGGAGTTCATCGTCTTCTGCGGCGTCCACTTCATGGCCGAGTCCGCCGACATCCTGTCGCAGCCGCACCAGAAGGTGATCCTGCCCAACATGTCCGCCGGCTGCTCCATGGCCGACATGGCCGATCCCGAGGACGTCTACGCCTGCTGGGACGAGCTGCGCGAGGCGGGCGTCAGGGATGTTATCCCGATCACGTATATGAACTCGGCCGCGGCGCTGAAGGCGTTCTGCGGCAAGAACGGCGGCATCGTCTGCACCT
>JBGPMY010000069.1:0-8155 GCA_041487235.1 Dehalococcoidia bacterium | reverse complement strand
GCCGTCGCGCTGGACGTGTCGGACGCAGCTGCCGTCGAGAGCGCCTTCCGCGACGCCGTCCTTCACTTCGGCGGCATCGATGTCCTCTTCTACTCGCCGGGCGTCGCCCCGCAACTGCACTCCGTCGTCGACATGCCCGAGGCGGAGATCGAGCGTCAGATGCAGGTGCACTTCCGCGGCGCCGTCGCCGCCACGCGCGAGGCATCGCGCATCATGATCGACCAAGGAACAGGCGGGCGGCTGATCTACAACGCCTCCAAGGCCGCCTACGTCCCGGGCGCCGGCGCCGCCGCCTACGGCGCGTCGAAGGCGGCCCTCGTCCACTACGTGCGCAACGTTGCGGCGGAGTTGGGCCAGCACGGCATCACCGCCAACTACATCAACGCCGACGCCGTGGACACGCCCCTGTTCCGCAGCATCGTGCGGCAGCGGGCCCAGCAGGCCGGCAAGACAGAGGAAGAGATGCTGGAGGCTTACGCCGAGCGCAGCGTCCTGGGCGCGGCGCTGGTCCCGCCCGAGGCCGTGGCGGAGGCCGCCCTCTGGCTGGCATCGGACCGCTCGGCGTACACTACGGGCTGTGTCATCACCATCGGCGGCGGCCATGAGGGGTTCCCGAGGTGAAGGGTAGACCAGGTCTAGGACTGCTGGCGAGGCCACCCGACAAGCCAGCGGACTGGGACCCGAAGCGGCCTGGGTTGTTCATTGTCCCGGTCCCTAATATCCAGCTGGACGTCAAACGGATCACCCTCGACAATCGTACCTTGGTCGCAACGCTGTCCAAGCTCGACAAGGCCAGCTTCGAGGCGCGGCGCAGGCTTTCTTACTCGATGCCGTTGCTCGGGTCGCGCTATTACACAGACGCGATGGCAGTGAAGCTCCACGCGCCCGGCGCGGATTTTGAAAAGGCGGCCGCCGGGGCCTCACATCAGCTCGAACGACTCATCACGACCTGCAGGCTCCTGAACTATGGGTCACCCTACTTTGAAACAGGGCTCGTGCGTCAACGTGGGGTGCGTGGTTCGGCTAGAGACTTCTATCCTGCCTTCGGTCACGATGTCACCGGACTCGCCGCACAATACATGAAATTTCGTATTCGACGCGCGGAAGTGCGACCGCTGAAGCGCGTCTACTCTGCGCTGCCGGACACCGACGACCGGACGACGCGAGCCATCAACAGATTCAACGCAGCCCACGGCCGCGAGTCTCAGGAAGATACGTTGATCGATCTTTGGATCGCCCTGGAAGCCCTGTTCTCCCCGTCTGACGGCGAGTTGACCCACCGTATCGCGATGCGGGCGGCCTATTTCCTCGGTTCATCTCCCGATGAGCGTTCGGAGACGTACAAGAAGCTCGTTGAGTCCTACAAACTACGGAACGTCGTTGTCCACGGGCGCCGGTCGACGGGAGCTACTCAGCACGAAGTCATTCGATTGACTCAAGACTACTTGCGCAAGGCTCTGCGGAGAATCATCCTGTCGAGTGAGCCATTTGACGCGGATCGGCTCGACGACGTAGTCGCGAGAGGTGGATGTTAGGAGCACAACCATGATCCCACTAACCCAGCTACAGCGCGCCGTCCACGACGGCCTCGCCTTCTTGCGTACGCAGGACGACATCGAAGAGGCGGAGGTGTTCGTCGCCTCCAACGGCATCCTCCTTACGCGCCTCAACTACACCTCCCACATCCCCTGCAACGGCGTGGAGGAGCCCAAGTCCGTCGTCAACTACGGCGTGGGCGTCCAGGCCGTCTTCAAGGATGGGGATGCGCGCCGCATCGGCTTCGGCTCGGAGACCTCCGACATCGGTCTGGACGGCGTCCGCTCGGCCCTGGAGAAGGCGCGCAAGGGGGCCGTGTCCGACCCCGAGTTCTCCACGCTGGCCCGCCCCACCAGCGAGCAGCGCCGGCTCAAGGACTACCACGACCCCAAGCTGATGGAGATGAAGGACGCGGACCTGGTGGACTCCGGCTGGCGAGTGGTCAACGGCGCGCTGCGCGTCTTCCAGACGGCGGAGGCACTGACGGACATCACCGGCAGCCCGGACAAGCTGCAGGAGCTGGGCCTGATCGTCAGCGGCGACGTCACGATCCTCCAGGAGCGGATCGCCGTCGCCTCCTACGCCATGCCCGAGGTGCAGACCGACGAGTCGACCGCCATCATGTCCTTCATCACGTCGATGGTGGAGCGCGAGGGCGCCAAGGGCAGCGGCTACGGCGCCTCGACGACCCTCGCCGGCTTCACCGATGAGCCCGGCCGCGAGGCCGCGCACAACGCCATCGCCGGCATCGGTGGCGTGCGCCTGCCCAGCGGCGAATACAAGGTGGTCTTCGGGCGCCAGGCGTCGATGGAGATCCTGCACTACATCGTCATGCCCGGCCTCAGCACCGGCATGTTCTACGCCGCCGGGTCGCCCTTCATGGGCCAGTTGGGCAAACAGGTCGCCTCGCCCAAGTTCAGCATCTACGATGACGGCGCGGCCCCCGGCCACATGGGCTCCAAGGGGATCACCTGCGAGGGCCTTCCCACCGGCCGTACGGACCTGATCAAGGACGGCAAGCTGGTGGGGCTGCTCTCCAACCACTACGAGTCCCAGCGGCTCCAGCGCGACGCGAAGGCGAAGGACAAGCTCGGCGTCGACCCCAAGCAGTGGGCGTCCGCCTTCGTGCCGCGCAACGGCTTCCGCTTCGCCCGCGGCGGCGGCCGCCACTTCGACGCCCAGCCCGGCATCCATCCCACCAACGTCATCGTCCCGGGCGAGATCGAGTCGACGGAGAAGATGTGCCGCCTGGTCGGCGACGGCCTCTACATCGGGCGCATCTGGTACACATACCCCGTGAACGGCCTGCGCGCCGGCGACTTCACAGGCACCGTCGTCGCCGACTCCTTCGTCATCAAGGACGGCAAGCTGGCCGGGCCCATCAAGCCCAACACGCTGCGCATCAACGAGAACATCCACAACGTGCTCAACGGCGTCATCGGCGTCTCCAAGGAGGGCAAGCCAACGCTGGTGTGGGCCGCGGACGAGATCGTCTACGCGCCGGAGATCGCCGTGGAGAAGGTACGCCTCGACGCCATCGCCGAGTACATGGAGACGATCTAAACACCAGAGAAGCAGTCTGCAGAAGGCAATCTGCAGGGCCCCGTTCGGATGCGTGGCGGGCCGCGACCGCCCGGCGGACACAAGCCCCGCAGATCCCAGCCACAAAGGAAGGAGATCAGAGATGGCCAGCATGTTTATCAGGCACAAGGTCGCCGACTACGCGAAGTGGAAGGCCGTATTCGACGAAAACGAGGCGACCCGCAAGCGGGCCGGCTTCACCGCCCACGGCCTTGGCCGCGATAGCGACGACGCTAATACAATCATCATCGCCTTCCGAAACTCGGACATCAGGCGCGCGAAGGAGTTCGCCGCCTCCGAGGACCTGCGGTCGCACATGGAGCGCGCCGGCGTCCAGGGGCCACCGGAGATCTGGTTCGCGGACGAAATCGAAGACAAGCGGTACTGAGTGGCGGGCGGGCTGCAGTAGCTGCAGACCTTCAGGTCTGCCTGGCAGGGCTCGGGTCCGGCAGCTACGCCAAATGCATCAGGTACTTGTGCACCGGCACCAGCCGGCGGGCGACGGGATCGACGGCCAACCCCATCTCTTCCAGCGTCACCGTGCCCAGGATCGGCTCCGCACCCTCTTTCCCGAACACGACCTGCGTGAACTCTTGCTGGCCATCAAACCTCACCCACGTTCGTCCCACGTCCAGTTCGAGTTGGGAACCATCCGCCAGCTCAAAGGTAGATTTCCGGTACCTTTTGACGCCAAGAGCATCCAGGAGCGAGGCCGGCAGCAGCGTGTTAGTCGCGCCGGTGTCCACAAGTGCTTCCACCGCCTCGTACCGCTCCCCTGGGGCGTCGCCTACTTCAATGCGAACGTGAAACACACCCATCGCCGCCAGTATAGCACAGCGGGACTAGCCGGCTCCTGAACGCAGGTACTCGTCGATGGCCGCGGCCGCCCGCTTGCCGTCCGCCAGCGCCGTCACCACCAGGTCCGCCCCTCGCACGCTATCGCCTGCCGCGAACACCCCTTTGCGGCTGGTGCGGCCGCTCTCGTCCGCCTGCACGGTCCCCGAATCTGTGGCGGCAAGATCTTGTGTAGTCTGGAACAGCAGCCGCTCGACCTTGTAGCCGATGGCGATGACCACCGTGTCGGCCTCGATCTCGAACTCGGAGCCGATCACCGGCACCGGCCTCCGACGGCCCGACTCGTCGGGCTCCCCCAGCTCGATCTTCTGGCAGCGAACGGCGTGTACGCGCGAGCCGTCCCCCGTAGCGACGAAGCGAACGGGCGTCGCCTGGAAGTGAAAGCGGACGCCCTCCTCTTTGGCGTGGCGGCGCTCCTCTTCCCGACCCACCATCTCGGCCTCTGTGCGACGGTACACGCAGTACACCTCGTCAGCGCCGCAGCGCACCGCCGAACGCACGCAGTCCATGGAGGTGTCGCCGCCACCGAGCACCACCACCCGCCGGCCTACCTCCACCGGCTGGCGCATGTGCGCAGGCAGCTGCTCCGGTGGCAGGTTCGTTCTCACCAGGAAGTCCGTGGCCATGTAGATGCCCACCAGCTCCTCGCCCGGCACGCCCAGCTTGTTGCCCTGGCCGGCGCCCTGGCCCAGGAAGACGGCGTCGAAGCCCTGCGCGAACAGCTCGTCGATCATCACGTCGTAGCCGATGCGCACGTTGTAGACGAACTGCACCCCCAACTGATGCAGGTAGTCGACCTGGTCGTCCACATGGCGCTTGTCCATCTTGAACGTGGGGATGCCGTAGCGCAGCACGCCTCCCGGCTCCGGCCAGGCCTCGAACACCTTGACGCCGTGCCCGCGCGTCGCCAGCTCCTCGGCCACTGCCATGCCGGCCGGCCCGGCGCCGACGACCGCTACCCGCTTGCCGGTAGGCGGCGCGATCTGCGGCACACGACGCCCGCCGTGGTCGCGCTCGTAGTCAGCGATGAACGCCTCCAGCCTGCCGATGGCTACCGGTATCGCCTTCTTCCCCACGACGCAGTGCCCCTCGCACAGCGACTCCTGGGGACAGAGGCGGCCGCACATGTCTGGGGCCGGGTTGGTCGCGCGGAAGATATCCGCCGCGCCCAGCACGTCGCCCTCCTCCAACTTCAGGAAAGCGCCCGGTATGTCGTTTTTCACGGGGCAGGCCACCTGGCAAGGGGCAGCGGGACACTGGATGCAGCGAGTCGCCTCGATCTTGGCGGCCGGCAGGTCGTAGCCCTCGTAGACCTCCAGCCAGTTGTGGACGCGCTCCTGCGGGTCCTGTTTCGGGACAGGCTGCGGCGGAATCTGCAGCCGCGCCTTGCGGTCTATGCTCTTGACCTGCTCTGCGGTAACAGTCACGTTATCTCCACCCAATATTGTAGACGCTTGGGAGCGAACGGTGATACCGATTGTGAATGACCGAACGAGCCGAGGGGATTACTCGGCCGCCGGGTGCAGACGCCGCTGGCGCTCGCGCTCCAGCCCCACTTGCTCCGCCGAGCGCCCGTAGATGTGCGGCACGGGCCAGCCCTGGAGACCGGCGTACGTATCGATCTGCGATCGGTGGTGCACCTCGTGCTCCAGGCACATCATCAGGATGCGCCAGCCGGACAGCGTGCCCTCCGTATCAATCATCTGAATGCGGCGCGTCAGCCACTCTGCGGGTGTCCCCTGCAGACGCCGGCGGAACTCCTCGGCCGCCTCTTCCAGGCAAGGCAGCCAGTCAGCCTGGGAGGTAACTGCGTGCAGCGGATATTCGAACACCCAGCCCTCGCCCCGATAGGCACGCGAGAAGTAGAGCCGCGAACCGGCCATGTGCCGCACGATCTCCCCGATGCTCCAGGCGCCCTCCCCTTCGCCGGTTGCGGGCCGGTACGTCACGGCCTGCGGCGGCAGCGCCGCCACATCGCGCAGCGAGCGCCCGTGCACCCCATCGAAGTACTTCAGGAAGGCCTCGATATCGGTGAACACGTCGACTATATTCTACGCCACGCCCAGCGTCCCCTAGCGCTCGTGCGATCGGATCTCAGGCGACTCCAGCACCACCTGTGCTTCGGGTTCCCCGCCGGCGACGACCAGCGGGCGGCGCAGAATTCTCGTCGCCAGCATGCCGTTGCTGGGCGAGAAGAGCCAGGCTGTCACAAACGCAGCCGTCGAGACGAGGACGATCGTCCCGCCGGCCGCCACATCCTGGTAGTACGAGATGTACAGTCCGATGACGCCCGCCGAAGCCCCCAGCAGCGCGCTCAGGGCCATTGTGTGAGGGAGCCGGTCCGTGAACAGCCGCGCCGTGGCCGGCGGCGTCACCAGCATGGCGACCACCAGGATGTTGCCAACGGCCCGCAGCGAGACGACGATCGTCAGCGAGATGAGGACCAGCAGCAGGATGTCCAGCCAGAAGACCGGCAACCCCATGGCCTGCGCGGCCAGCCTGTCGAACGAGGCTGCCAGGAGCTGCTGGTGCAGCAGAATCAGCGTCGCCAGCACTGCGGCCCCAACCAGGGCCGAGATGATGATGTCGCTCTCGGAGACGCTCAGCACGTTCCCGAACAGGAAGGAAGCAAGATCGCGCGCGAAATTGCGCGTTGAGCTGATCAGCACCACGCCCAGGGCGAACGCGCCGACGAAGAGGACGCCGATGGCCGAGTCCTCCCTGACCCGCTGGTTCTTGGCGATGACCCCGATCCCTACCGAGGTCAGCACACCGAAGAACAGGGCACCGGCAAAGATGCTCCTGTCCAGCAAGAAGGCGACGACCACGCCGGGAAAGATAGCGTGCGACAGCGCATCGCCGATGAAGGCGAGGCCCCGCAGCACAACGTAGGTGCCGATGGCGCCGGTGACGATCCCCATGAGCACCACCTCTACGAGCGCCCGCTGCATGAAGCCGTATTGAAGGGGGTTAGTGAGTGTGTCCATCGTGAGTGTGAGTGTGCCCCTCATGAGCGTGCGTGTGCTCATCGTGGGCGTGAACGTCTGGCAGAGTACCGTCGGCGCGGTTCAGCATGATCACCGGCAGGCCGCCGTACGTCTGCGCCATGACCTCCGGGGTATAGGTCTGCTCAGTGGGCCCGTATGAGACCATGCGCTGGTTGACGCAGCACAGGCAGTCGCAGGCGCAGGAGGCGCTGGCCAGGTCGTGCGTGGCCAGGAGGACGATCCGGCCCTCGGCTTTCAGCTCGTCGATGATACGCAGAATCACCTCTTGGGCGGCCGTGTCGATACCCGTCATCGGCTCGTCCAGCAGGTAAACGTCCGCCTCCTGGGCCAGTGCGCGGGCGATGAACACGCGCTGCTGCTGCCCTCCGGAAAGGCGGCCGATCTGCTCCCGCCGGTGGCGTAGCATCCCTACGCGATCGAGAGCGTCCTCCACAATCCCCACGTCCCTGCGTCCCGGCCGCTTCAACCAGCCTATGCTGGGCAAGCGACCCATCATCGCCACGTCAAACACCGTCACCGGGAACTCCCAGTCCACCAGCTCGCGCTGGGGCACGTAGGCCATCCGGCCTCTGGCGGCGGACGCTGGACGCCCGAACAGCGATACCTTCCCCGAAACCAGGGGCACCAACCCGATGATCGCCTTGAGCAGCGTGCTCTTGCCGGAGCCGTTGGGGCCGATGACGCCCACCACCTGCCCCCGCTGGATATCCGCCGAAACCTCGCTCAGCACCACTTTGCGGCCGTAGGCCACGGCCACGTCTCGCAGCACCAGGCACGAATCGTGATCGGCCGCCGCAACGGGGCCGCTGGTGACTTCTCGGCGCGCCGGTGCCATGTCGCTCACTTCAGCGCCTCCGCGATTAGCCGAGCGTTGGCCAGGAGCATGCCGTCAACCGTCTCCGCGCCGCTTCCCGGCTCGCCCAGGGAGTCGCCGTAGAGGTTGTCGACGATGGCGACGCCGGCGTCGTGAGCCAGCTGCCGGGCCAGGTCCGCGTTGACGCTAGACTCCGCAAAGATCGCCCTCACGCCTTCCCGCTTGATAGTCTCCAGCAACGCCGCCGTCTCCCCGGCCGACGCCTCCGCCTGCGTGGAGGCGCTGGGAATGACAGCGCCCACCACCTGGAATCCGTACCGCAGCGCGAAGTAACCCAAGGCGTCATGGTTAGTGACCAGCT
>JBGPMY010000068.1:0-8175 GCA_041487235.1 Dehalococcoidia bacterium | reverse complement strand
GACCTGAAGGTTGCCCCTACAACATCGGAGTCCGAAGGAGGTTCCACATGCGCGCGAAAGTAACGGTGGTGGGCGCCGGAATGACCGGCGGCACCATGGCCCAGAGGCTGGCCGAGACCGGCTACGTCGACGTGGTGCTGCACGACATCATAGACGGGCTGCCCCAGGGCAAGGCGCTGGACCTCGCGCAGTCCGCTCCGCACATCGGCTTCGATGCGCGCATCACCGGCACCAACGACTGGGCGGACACGAAAGGTTCGAACGTCGTCGTCATCACCTCCGGCGTGCCGCGCAAGCCGGGCATGACGCGAGAGGAGCTCCTGAACATCAACGCCGGCATCGTCCGCGATGTGGCCAAGAACGCCGTCAAGCAGTCGCCCGACGCAGTGTTCATCATCTTCGCCAACCCCATGGACGCCATGTGTCACGTGGCACTCGAAGCGACGGGGGCGCCGAAGAGCCGCGTTGTGGGCCAGGGCGGGATGCTGGACAGCGCCCGCTACCGCACGTTCATCGCCTGGGAGACCGGGGCGTCGGTGCGTGACGTGCACGCCCAGGTGCTGGGCGGCCACACCGAAGCGACGATGGTGCCGATTGTCAGCACCGCCCACGTGGGCGGCGTCCCGCTCAGCGCCCTGCTGCCGAAGGAGCGCGTCGAGGCCATCGTGCAGCGCACGCGCAACGGCGGCGCGGAGGTCGTATCGCTGCTGAAGACGGGATCGGCGTTCTACGCCCCGGCAGCCGCCACGGTGGAGATGGTAGAGGCGATACTCCTCGACAGGAAGCGCGTCCTACCCTGCGCCGTCTACGCCGAAGGGCAGTACGGGATCAAGGACGCCTTCGTGGGTCTGCCGATCAAGCTGGGCGCCGGCGGCATCGAGGCCGTCTACGAGCCGCCCCTCTGGGACGACGAGGTCGCCGCCATCCGCAAGGCGGCGGACGCCACCCGGGAGCTGGTCGGGCTGATCGGGAAGTAAGGCCAGGCGGGATGGAAGAGCGCCTGGCGTTCGACAAGATGCCCCATACGTATGACCGTGTTCGGCCGGCGTACCCGGAGCCGCTGTTCGACGAGATCTTTCGGCGCGTCCCGTTAGCCACTCCGCGTGTGCTGGAGATAGGTCCCGGTACGGGCAAGGCGACAGCTTCCTTGCTGGCCCGCGGGGCGCACGTGACTGCGGTGGAGCCCGGGGCGAACCTGGCGGCGTTCCTGCGCGCGAAGTTCGCCGGCGATGATCGGCTCTCAGTGCTGAACGCGACCTTCGAGGACGCGGAGGTTGCGCCGAACTCGTTCGACCTCGTATTCGCCGCGACGTCGTTCCACTGGGTCGACCCGGACGTTCGCCTGCGTAAGGCGCACGATATCCTGCAGGAAGGCGGCGCCATCGCCATCGTTAGCACGAACCAGATACGTTCGGACGTTGATCGAGGCTACTTCGCGCGCAGTCAGTCGGTGTACAAGCGTTACTTCCCGGAGGAAGACGTCCCCCATCTCCACGGCGATGACGTGGTGCCGGAGGAGTTCGACGAGATCGACGCCAGTAGGCTCTTCGGCCCGGCACAGGTGCACCGCTATCGCTGGGACCAGACGTATCCGACAGCCGACTACGCGGACCTGATGCGAACGTATAGCAACATGCAGGTGATGCCGGAGGCCGATCGGGAGTCACTCATCGCTGAACTCTCGGAGCTGATCGACCGCGAGTACGGGGGGTCCGTCACCCGGCCGCTGGTCATTACGCTGACGCTGGCGTTTCGCGCGTAACGTTCGATAGCCCGTGCTACCATTAGATCGCCATGCGCGAGATACACGTCGACGAGATACGTCAGACGGTTAAGCGGCTCTGCCAAGAGGCGACCTGCCTGCTGCCTGAGGACATCGTCGGGGCGTTGCGGACGGCGCGGCAGCTCGAGGAGTCGCCGCTGGCCGTGAAGGTGCTGGACCAGATCCTCCTCAACGCCGACCTGGCGCGAGAGGAGATGCTGCCCCTCTGCCAGGACACCGGCACCACAGTCATCTTTCTGGAGATCGGCCAAGACGCGCATATCGCCGGCGGCCCGCTCATGGACGCCCTGCGCGACGGCGTGGGCGCCGGCTACAGCGAAGGCTTCCTGCGGGCCTCCATCGTCGACAAGCCGCTCTCCTCACGGGTGAACACCGGGAACAACACGCCGCCCATCGTGCATTCGGAGATCGTGCCCGGCGATCGGCTGCGCATCCAGGTGATGCCCAAGGGCGCCGGCTGCGAGAACATGAGCCGCTTCACGATCATGCTGCCCGGGGCGGGCAAGGAAGCGGTCACAGAGTTCGTCCTGCAGACGGTGGAGGAGTCCGGCGGCAACCCCTGTCCGCCCATCATCGTCGGCCTGGGGGTGGGCGGCACGGCGGAGTACGCCATGTACCTGGCCAAGCACGCCCTCACCCGCCAAGTGGGCGAGCCGAACCCAGACGCGGAAGAGGCGGCGTTCGAGGCGGCGCTGCTGGCGAAGGTGAACGCCCTGGGCCTGGGGCCGCAGGCCGTGGGCGGGCGCAGCACCGCACTGGCCGTACACATGCAGACGTACCCCACGCACATCGCCTCGCTGCCGGTGGCGGTGAACCTGCAGTGCCACTCGGCGCGGCTGAAGGAGGCAATCCTCTGATGGGCATCTTTCGCCACGAGATCGAAGTTGCGCCCAATCCCAGCGGACCGTTCACAGCCATTGAGGCTCTGGTTGACACCGGCGCGAGCTACACGTGGCTCCCCGCCTCGCTGCTACGGCAGATGGGGGCGTCGCCCGCCTGGAAGATGCCCTTCGTCATGGCGGACGGACGTGAGGTGGAGAAGGAGATGACGACGATTTACGTCAGGGTAGACGGACGGGAGCGCTACACACCATGCATCTTCGGAGACGAGGGAACGAACGCCCTGCTGGGAGTCGTGACGCTTGAGGAGCTCGGACTGGGCGTCGACCCTATCAACCGCAAGCTCCTGCCGGTACCGGGCATCCTGGCACTCATGCGCCACCGACTAGTGCCCGCCAGCGAACCGGACGCAGACCCGGCCTGCCGTCTGACGCGCGAGGAGGGCCAGCGACGCGGCGCCGACATCGACAGGCTGTTCTCGCTCCTGGCCGAGCAGCGGCAGACCCCCAACGGCAACGAGTTCGTGTTTCGCGGCGATCCCCGGTCCTTGTGGGACGAGGTGTCGCTGTTCGTAGACCAGGAGTCGCGCTGCTGCCCGTTCTTCACCTTCGAGCAGGTCGAGGAAGCGGACGGCGTGCTCCTGCGCATGAGCGCGCCCGGCCGTCCGGAGTGACGTGGCCGAGTACCGTATCCCCCTGCCGCTCACCGACGGCGTTATCGAACGGCTGCGCGCCGGCGATTACGTCTACCTAAGCGGGCAGGTGTACGCCGCGCGGGACGCCGCGCACAGGCGGATGGCGCAGGCGCTGCAACTGGGCCAGCCGCTGCCCGTGGACCTGCGCGGACAGGTGATCTACTACGTGGGGCCCACACCGGCGAAGCCCGGGGCGGTCATCGGCTCCGCCGGGCCGACGACGGCGCAGCGCATGGACCCGTTCACTATCCCGCTGCTGGAAGAAGGGCTGAAGGGCGCCATCGGGAAGGGCGGTCGCGGCCCAGAGGTGGGGGAGGCGCTACAGAGGCACCGGGCGGTGTATTTCCTGGCCGTCGGCGGGGCCGGCGCCCTGCTCTCCAAGCACATCCGTCGCGCGGACGTCGTCGCTTACGAAAAGCTGGGGACGGAGGCGATCCGCCTTCTGGAGATCGACGGGTTCCCGGCGATCGTCTGCAACGACATCTTCGGCGGCGACCTGCTGGAGCAGGGGAAGTCGCAGTGGCGGCGGGCTGACGTACTGCGAGGCTGACAGCGATGGCCGATCGCCACGAAGCCGAACGCGTCGCCCACGAGATCATCGACGCCGTCAGCCGCGAGTTCCCCGGGGCGTCGCTCGCTCTGGACTTCGAGACGGCGCGCGCCGACCATGAGGACGCCGTCCTGTGGATCACGCCCGGCACCGAAGACCGGGACGAGATCAACGAGATGTGGGGCTACGCCATCAAGCTCGTCCAGGACGCCTTCCGGAACGATGATGTCTACCTGCGGGCGCGCATGCGCGGCGCCGGCATCATCGACCGCGAACGGCCGCGCGATGTGGACTTCTGATGGTGCGAGTCAGGCAGGCGCAGGGCCGCGCCGGTTACGAGGTCCCCAGGTCCCCGTCGCAGATGACTATCTCCCAGACGCTGCCCTCGGGCCATCTGTAGAGGCCTTGCTCGCATCCCAGTCCAATGTCGCGGTAATCGGCCCCCAGCAGGATGTCCCGGTGAGCGGGGCTGGCTAGCCAGGTGGTCATGATCTGCTCCGCTGATACGGGAGAGCCGATCAGGACTTCTCCCACCCCCCCAGAGTAGCCCTCCCGCCACGCCCGATCGCCGGGCCCGCCGTCCAGACTGTGGCTCAGGTGGTAAGGGTCGGCGTTCTCCCAGTGCAGCGCCGCATACTTCTGGGCCGATGCGGTCAAGGCGACGTTCACCGTCAGTGGAGAGACGCCGGCCGCGACGCGCGCCTGGTTAATGAGGTCGATGAGCTGCTGCGCCAGACTGAGGTTCGGGTAATGAGCGGGAGGAGGGGGAGGAGGAGGAGGCTCCGGCGCCGACAGCGGGACAGGCCCGCTAGCTGGCGCCGGCCCTTCTGGTGGCGCAGCGGGGGCGGCAGGAGGCGAATACGCAGCAGGTCCTGCGCCTGAGGCAGGTTCTGCGGCTGGCGCTGGTGGCTGGGGGGCCGCCTCCGGTGTGGCGGCGGGCGCGACGCGAGAGGGCGCTATGGGCGGCCACGCCGACGTGACGGCGGCTGCCGGATCCAGCGGCCGCCAGACGCCTTCCCATCCAGCCGCGAACCGGGCCAAGTCGCCCGACGGGAGGCGGGCTGTATGGGCCGGCTCAGCGTCGAAGGAGGCGGCGACGAGGAGAAGGGAGGTTAGTGCGACTACTTTCCAAGCGTTTGTCCATCGAACCCATCGGCGCGTCCGGTCTCCGTTCAGCGTCGCCTCCCTGGGATGGCGGGCCCGTTTGGCCTTTGGCGAAAGGGTAAGCTGTCTACTCCCTATCCTCAACCGCCAGGGCCGCCAGTATGAGGATGCAGGAGAGAGTACAGGCAGGGTGGAGGGAGCTATGGCGCTATCAAAGAAGAATTATCGGCGAAGCAATGAGTCGCTAGCTGGCCCCGGTCCAAGTCCAGCAGATAGACGGACGGCTTACCGCGCGGGCCCGCCCACGATGTCGTTCACGTGCCCGACGACATGCGCCACGGCGATGGCGTTGATCACCGCCGACAGCGGACCCGTGACCCCACCGGCGGAGCGGATGGGAGTGCGCAGCAGGGCTTCGTCCGCGCTCTCTACGGCGGCGATGGTAGCCGCCCGATTCGTCTCGAACTCGGCCAGAAGCTCCGCGACGGTGGCGCCGGCCCGCTTCTCGACCTGGCGCGCGTTATAGTCGTCGATCCCGCCCTGCATGGGACGCGTCGGGATGCCGGCGGCCTCTTCCGGGCTCGTGCGCCGCACCTCGGCGCTCTGCGGCGGCGACGCCGGCGGCGTGGAGCGCGCGACGTCAAGCAATCACGGGTACGTCCACTCGATGGAGGCGACGTGAGCCAGGATCTGGCGGCCGTTCCAGCCGTTCTCGTAGCGTCCCTGCTCGAACGCCTCGGGCGGAAGGCCGCGAAGCTTGGCAACGACTTCCGCTCCATTGGAGCGCAATATCTGCAGAAGCTCATCCTTGGAAGGGACGGACGGTTGTGTCATGGCGCACCTACCTTCTGGTCAGCTTGCCGAAGATCCAGCGGACGGGATCGTAATACCTGTCGGCCACCCGTTCCTTGAGGGGGATGATGGCGTTGTCCGTGATGTGGATATCCTCCGGGCAGACCTCCGTGCAGCACTTGGTGATGTTGCACAGCCCGATGCCCGCCGCCTTGCGTATAAGCTCAGTCCTGTCCTCCGTGTCCAGCGGGTGCATCTCCAGCTCCGCCAGGCGCACGAAGAAGCGCGGCCCGTAGAACTTCTGCTTGTTCTCCGGGTGGTCACGGATGACGTGGCAGACGTTCTGGCAGAGGAAGCACTCGATGCATTTCCGGAACTCCTGGCCGCGATCGACGTCCTCCTGCATCATGCGGTAGGTGCCGTCGGCCTCTGGAGCGCGGGGCTTGAAGGGCGGGATCTCCTTCGCCACCTGGTAGTTGAAGGAGACGTCCGTCACCAGGTCCTTGATAAGCGGGAACGTCTTGATGGGAGCGACGGTGATCGACTGGCCCGGGGGGAAGAGGTTCATGCGGGTCATACACATCAGCCTGGGCTTGCCGTTCACCTCGGCGCTGCAGGAGCCGCACTTGCCGGCCTTGCAGTTCCAGCGCACGGCCAGATCGTGGGCCTGCGTCGCCTGGATGGAGTGGATGACATCCAGCACCACCTGGCCCTCCTCCACGTCCACGACGTATTCGGCGAACGACCCGCCGCCGCGGTTGCCCCGGAAGACGCGCATCGTTACCTGCGGCACGCTAAGACTTCTCCTCAAGCAGCGCCGCCAGCTCCGGCGGCATCTGCGGCAGCGGCTCCCGAGCGATCTGGGTGTCCCCATCAGCCCCCATGCGCACAACGACGGTCGTCTTGGCCCAATCCGGGCTCGTCTGCGGATAATCGTCGCGGGTGTGGGCGCCGCGGCTCTCCTGGCGTTCGATCGCCGCCAGCGCGATCGCTTCAGAGACCGTCAGCAGCGACCGCAGGTCCATCGCCAGGTGCCAGCCCGGGTTGTACTGGCGGTTACCTTCTACGCCCGTCTGCTGTGCGCGCCCCTTCAGATCCCTGACCTTGCCCAGGGCTTCCTCCAGCTCCGACTGCGTGCGGATGATGCCGACGAGGCTCTGCATCGTGTCCTGCAGTTCCTGCTGGACAGCGTACGGGTTCTCCCTGCCGTCACGCTCGAAGTGGCCAAGCATATCGCTGACGCAGGCCTCGACTTCCGCGTAGTCAACGGCAGGGGTGCTGCTCAGCCCGCCGGCGTACTCCGACGCGCCGGCGCCGGCGCGGCGGCCGAAGACGAGCAGGTCCGAAAGCGAGTTACCGCCCAGGCGGTTGGCCCCGTGCATGCCGCCGGCGCATTCGCCGGCGGCGAAGAGGCCCGGCACCGTGGAGGCCGCCGTGTCGGCGTCGACACGGACACCGCCCATCATGTAGTGACACGTCGGCCCTACTTCCATGGGCGTCTCAGTTATGTCGACATCCGCCAGCTGCTTGAACTGGTGGTACATACTCGGCAGCCGGCGGCGAATGTAGTCGGCCGGCCGGCGGCTGGCGATGTCCAGGTAGACGCCGCCATGCGCCGTGCCCCGCCCGGCCTTCACTTCCGAGTTGATCGCGCGCGCCACCTCGTCGCGGGGCAGCAGGTCCGGCGTGCGGCGGTTCTTCTTGTCGTCATACCAGCGGTCGGCCTCGTCCTCGGTCTCTGCGGTCTCGGCGCGAAAGAACTCAGGGATATAGCGGAACATGAAGCGCTCACCCTCGGCGTTGCGCAGCGTGCCGCCGTCGCCGCGCACGCCCTCGGTGACCAGGATGCCGCGCACGCTGGGCGGCCACACCATGCCCGTAGGGTGGAACTGCAAGAACTCCATATCGATGAGGTCGGCGCCCGCCCACAAAGCCAGGGAGTGGCCATCCCCCGTGTACTCCCAGGAGTTAGACGTGATCTTGTAGGCCTTGCCCACACCGCCCGTGGCCAGCACCACGGCCTTCGCCTTGAAGACGATGATCTCACCGCTCTCCCGCCGGTAGCCCACGGCGCCGGCGATGCGGTCGCCATCCTTAAGGAGACGCGAGATGGTGCACTCCATCAAGACGTCGATGCCCTTATGCACAGCGTGCTGCTGGAGGGTGCGAATCATCTCCAGCCCCGTGCGGTCGCCCACGTGGGCCAGCCGGGCGTAGCGGTGCCCGCCGAAGTCGCGCTGCGAGATGCGGCCATCCTTAGTGCGGTCGAACAGCGCCCCCCAGGCCTCGAGCTCCAGGACGCGCTCCGGCGCCTCCTGGGCGTGGAGCTGTGCCATGCGCCAGTTGTTGAGCATCTTGCCGCCGCGCATGGTGTCCCGGAAGTGCACCTGCCAGTTGTCCTCCGGGTAGACG
>JBGPMY010000067.1:0-8276 GCA_041487235.1 Dehalococcoidia bacterium | reverse complement strand
CCGTGGACGGCGAAGCTCTCGCCCAGGTAGCGCATGCTCATCGCCGAGCACTCGATGTGCCAGCCCGGGCGGCCCTCGCCCCACGGCGATGGCCACGAAGGCTCGCCGTCCTTCCTCGCCTGCCACAGCACGAAGTCCAGCGGGTCTCGCTTCAGCGGGTCGAGGGGGAAGTTCCCCCGGTCGTTGGCCAGCTCCAGCTGCGCCTCGTACGGCAACCGGCATAGCCTCCCGAACTGCGGGTACCTCCGCACCTCGAAGTAGACGTTGCCCTGGCTCTCGTACGCCAGCCCCTTCTGCAGCAGCCCCTCGACGATGCGCACGATGTCGGCGATGTGCTCCGTGGCTCTGGGCGTGACCTCCGGCGGGAGGTTGTTCAGCCCACGCATCCCTTCCACGAAACGCGCGTACTCCCGGTCGCCCAGCTCCTTCCAGTTGACGCCGGTGGAGCGCGCGCGCAGCAAGATATCGTCGTCGATATCTGTGACGTTCTGGACGTAGGTAACTTCCCGGCCCTGGAAGCGCAGGTAGCGTATGAGCACATCGAAGGCGGTATAGGTGAAGGCGTGCCCCAGGTGCGCGGTGTCGTAAGGCGTGACGCCGCAGACGTAGAGGCCGACGTTCTGCTCTTCCAGCCGCTCCATTTGACGAGACAGCGTGTTGTAGACGAAAAGCTCTCGCCGGTCCATGGTGGCGCTAGACCCCGGCCAGCAGCGCGGTCAGCTGCCGGACATCCGGCATCTCGTCGAGCGCGCTGATCGTTGCGATCGCCTTCTCCGTTGCTTCGGCGGACAGGGTTCCGTCCACGCAGTCGCGGAACTTGGCGGCCAGCTCATCCCAGGTCAGCGGTCGCTGCGGGTCGCCGCGGGGCACGTCGACACACCGCGTGTAGCGCGATCCTTCGCCTGTCCAGATCTCGACCATCGCCTTGCCGCCGATGGGAAAGTCGGCGGGCGGCCCGTCCTCAAGCGCCTCCACTCGCGAGGCAAGCTGCCGCGCCTCGGGTCGGCGGACCGTCGCGTCGGTGAAGGATGCCAGGCCCACGCGCCCGTCCAGCAGCGCCGCCGCGACGCAGTAGCCGAGGCTGAACTTCCCTTCCAGCCCAGTCGATGGCGGCCGCGTCAGCAGCGGCATCAGAGCGCCCGGATTGACGGTGACCTTGACGTGAGCGATGGACGCGGCTTCGAGGCGATGCTCCTCCCTCAGCTCCAGCGCCGCGTCGATGGCCCGGTGCGTCGCGTAGCAGCAGGGGTAGAGCTTGACGGCAACGCCCGGCGAGACGATCTCCCAGGGGTCGCCCAGCCCCGTGATGGCCTCGTCAGGGTCGATCTCCGCGCCGCCGGAGGCCGCCCGCAGGAACCCGCTCTCACCCTCCAGCGCCTCGGCGTCCGCTGTGAAGCCGCGCTCGGCCAGGGAGGCCGCGATGACGCCGTTGCGGGCGGCCCAGCCGGCGTGCAACGGCTTGGTCATGGTGCCGAAGTTCTGGCGCAGGCCGCTGGCCAGCGACGCGGCGATGCCAATGGCCATCTGCATTCGCTGCGCGTCGAGCTTGAGTAGACGCGCGCAGGCCGCCGCCGCCCCCAGAGTTCCCAGCGTGGAGGTGGCGTGCCAGCCCAGAGCGTAGTGCGGCGCGCCCATGGTCCGGCCCACCTTGGACTCCACCTCGAACCCCAGCACAAACGCCTCGATCACCTGCCGCCCGCTGGCGCCCAGCTTCTCGCCCAGGGCCAGGACGGCCGGCAGCAGTGGCGCGCTGGGGTGGCCGCGCATGTTGACCGTCACGTCGTCGTAGTCCAGGGCGTGGGCGGACGTCCCGTTGACCAGCGCCGCCTCGGCCGACGGCGCCCGGAAGCCGTGGCCCAACACGGAGGCCTCTGTCACCCCCGCCTGCTCTCGCACCATCTGCGCCACGATTCGGCTGGCGTCCTCGCGACAGCCGGCGAGCGTGACGCCCAGCGTGTCCAGGATCGCTCGTCGCGCCTGCGTCCTTGCTTCTGCGGTGATCGCCTCGGGCGGAGTGCCGGCCACGAACTCCGCCAGCCGCTTGGTCACGCTCATGTGGCAAATCGTAGCACACGCCGGCGAGCAGACGAGCGTAGGGGCGCCGCTTACCGCGCCCTCATTTGCTCGCCTGAGGACGCTGGTAGTAAAGTCGAGGGCGCAGAGGCTAGCGGAGTCGATCAGGAGGCCAGCATGAGCGACGGCGTTCTGGGCGTGAAGGTGGGAGACCGGGCCGAGTTCGAGAAGAAGGTGACATCCGAAGATATTGATCTCTTCGCTCGCGCAAGTGGCGACACCAATCCCCTGCACCGTGACCCGGAGTACGCCGCTAAGACGCGCTTCGGAGAGTGCATCGCCCACGGCATGCTGAGCGCCGGCTTCATCTCCGCCGCCCTGGGCACAAAGCTGGCGCCGCACTGCTGCGTCATCTACCTGAGCCAGACGCTGCGCTTCCTGCGCCCCGTCAAGATCGGCGATACTGTGAAGGTTGTGGCCGAGGTCAAGGGGATGGAGCCGGAGAAACGAATCCTCACCGTGGAGACCAACTGCTTCAACCAGAACGGCGACCCGCTCGTCCGGGGAGAAGCGGTCGTGCTTCTGGACCCCGTCAACTAGCAGAGAGACGAGAAGGAGTCGACGATGGGTAAATTGGACGGCAAGGTGGTGATCGTCACCGGGGCCAGCAGAGGGATCGGGGCAGAGATCGCCCGCGTGTTCGCGGCGGAGGGCGGGAAAGTCGTCTGCGCCGCCAGGACGCTGCACGAAGGCGACCACCAGTTCGCCGGATCGCTCGACAAGACCGTCGACGCGATCCGAGCGGCCGGCGGCGAGGCCGCGGCCGTCGCCGCCAACATCTCGGAGCCGGAGGAGTGCGAGAAGCTGGTGCAGGCCGCCCGCGACACCTACGGCCCGGTCGACGTGCTGGTGAACAACGCCGCCCTCACCTACTTCATTCCGGTCAAGGACTACCCCCTGAACCGCTGGATGCGCTCCTGGGCCGTCAACTTCCACGCGCCCTTCATCTTGAGCCAACTGGTGCTCCAGGACATGGTCCCTCGAGGCAGTGGCAGCATCGTCAACATCTCCTCCGGCGCCGCCATCGGCCCTGGCCGCGGCCCCTACGACGGCGGACTGGAGACGGTTGGCGGTGGCACCTGCTACGGAGCAGAGAAGGCGGCGCTGGAGCGCTTCACCCAGGGCCTGGCGGCAGAAGTCTACCGCTACGGCATCTCCGTGACCTGCGTATCCCCCTCCCTCGTCGTGCCGACGCCGGGGACAGTACATCACCGGCTCGTCCGCGGGCTGGACGACCCCAACGGCGAGCCGCCGGAGCTGATGGCCAAGGCAGCGCTCCTCCTGGCCAGCGAGCCGCTGGGGAAGGTGACCGGACGGGTGACCTACAGCCAGGCCATCCTCAAGGAGTACGGCTGGATTCAGGAGCCGAGAGGCCTGGGCACGGAGCGTGCCGGCAGCGGCTACAGCCAGGCCTAGCGTTGCCCCGCGACTCGCGTCGGTCTCGCTGTTCATGCCGGTCGATAGGCCATTGCCCGTGAACCCCAAGACGCGCGGCGGCAACTTCTTCGAGGACTTCAAGGTCGGCCAGCTCTTCCGCCACGCGGTGCCGCGTACCGTCACTGAGGGCGACCTGGCCCTCTACATCGCCCTCACCGGCGACCGAAGGGCTCTGCACTGCTCGCGGGAGTTCGCTCGATCTCTCGGCTTCGAGCGAGAGCTGGCGCACGACCTGCTGGTGCTCCACATCGTCTTCGGGCGGGCGGTGCCTGACGTCACGCTCAACTCCCCAGCCAACCTGGGCTATGCCGACGTGCGCTTTCTTGTGCCGGTCTACCCAGGCGATACCCTGCGGGCGGAGACGGAAGTGATCGGCCGCCGCGAGACCTCGCGGCCGGAGGTCGGGATCGTCTGGGTGCACACCCGCGGCTTCAACCAGCGGGACGAAGTCGTGCTCCAGTTCTACCGCTGGGCGATGGTCAACAAGCGCGATCCGGCCGCCAGCAGCGGCGCGGACGACGCGCCCGAGCTGCCGCGGCAGGTGAGCGTCGAGAACCTACTCGTGCCGCCCGCGCTGGACCTTTCGCGCTTCGATCCGGTCGCCACCGGTGGCGCCCACTTCTGGGAGGACTACCAGCCGGGCGAGCGCATCGTTCACCCCCAGGGGATGACTATCGAGGACGCCGAGCACCAGATGGCCACTCGCCTCTATCAGAACAACGCCCGCGTCCACTTCAACGACCTCCTCCAAAAGAAGTCGAAGCTGGGCCGGAGGATCATCTACGGCGGGCACATCATCTCGGTGACCCACGCCATCTCCTTCGACGGATTGGAGAACGCCATCCGCATCCTGGCCTTCAACGCGGGCTCGCACGCCAATCCCACCGTCGGCGGCGACACCCTCTTCGCCTGGACGGAGGTGCTCGAACGCATCGACCTGGGCCGCACCGACGCCGGTGCGCTGCGTCTTCGCCTTGTCGGCATCAAGAACCTGGACCCGAACGAAGAGCACATCGATCTGAAGGTGCAAGACCCTCAGTCCGGCCGAGAGCAGTACCACCCCAACGTGGTCCTGGACCTCGACTACACGGTGCTAATGCCGAAACGGAGGTAATCACGATGCTGAAGGGCGATCTCATCACCCTCCGGCCCGTCCGCGAGGCCGACCTCGATTACCTGCGGGAGATGGACCTCGATCTTGATAGCCGGGGCGAATACTGGCCCCGGGGCATCATGTCGGAGGTCGCCTACAGGCGGGAGTTCCAGGAGACCGGGTTCTGGGGCCCGCACTTTGGCCGCCTGCTGATGGTCGGCGGCGATGGCGACATCATCGGCGAGATCGTATACTTCGACACCGTGGCGTACCTAGACGAGCTCGAGATCGGGTACAGGCTGTTCAACAAGGACTACTGGGGCAAGGGCGCGACGAGCGACGCCCTCAAACTGCTCACCCGATACCTGTTCGAAACCCGCAACACCAACCGCATCCGCCTCTGCATAGACACGGACAACGCAGGATCACGCCGGGTCGCTGAAAAGGGTGGCTACAAGCACGAGGGCACACAGCGCGGCGCCTTCTACCACCGCGGCCGCCACCACGACATGGAGCTATACGCGATCCTGAAGGACGACGCGCTAGGCGCCTAGTCGCCGCTAGCGCTCCAGCACTGAGCCGTCGTACAGCTTGACCACCCGCACGCCGCCGGGCGCCGCCGCCTGCACGCACAGCACGCACTCGTCAAGGTTCTCGTCGGCGACGGTGGGCGGTGCTGGACCTGGACTACACCGTGCTGACGCTGAAGAGGCGCTAGGCGGACGCGGGCTCCATACCGAACCTACGCATCAGATCGCTCTCTTGTTCCGTTGATGGCGCGTCTTGGCGGGACCACATCTCGCCCAGGGCCTCAAAGTATCCGTCCAGTGCCGGCGAGTGGATTACTAAGAGCCGCGCCGGACGCTCCCCGCCGTTCCAGTATGTGTGGCTCACGCCACCTGGTACAAGGACAAAGTAACCGGGCCCGCACGATACCTCCTCTGACCCGAGCTTAAAGTTGACGCGCCCTTCGAGGACGTAGAACGCCTCCAGCCGGTCGGCATGGACGTGTGGCGGAGTAATCCGCCGCGCTGCGACGGGCAGCTCGCGCTCCATCAGCGAGAGCACGCCACCAGTGACAGCCTCGGTCGCCTTGAATACCATCAGGCTGCCGCGCGCCTCCATGCGCTTCCCCTGACCGGGCCCGAGAACGAGCGCTTTAGTCATCTCGTTCGGATTATCGCTCCAGCACCGTCCCGTCGTAAAGCTTGACCACCCGCACGCCGCCGGGAGGCGCCGCCTGCACGCACAGGTCGCACAGCACGCACTCGTCAAGGTTCTCCTCGGCGATCGTCGCGCTGCCGTCAGCCGCCTGCGCGAAGATGTTCACCGGGCAGACCTCGGCCAGCTTCTTGGCGAGGTCCTTGTCCCCGGCGGCTTCGGGCGTCATTTCAACGCGGATGAACATGGCCACCTTCGCCACAGCTCTCTCAGCTATCGGCAAGGAAGGCCGCCAGGCCCTGCGCCATATCTCGCGGGTTCTGCACCTGCAGCAGGTGGGTTGCTTGGCGGAGGACGAACGGCTTGGCCTGGGGGAACCACTCGAGTAGAAGATGGTGCCCCTCGCCGAAGCCCGGCCAGCCGGTGTCGCTATCTTCTCCCAAGACAGCGAGGACCGGCTGCTTGATGCGAGCGGCATCGTCCGGCCCGAACGTCCACTCGCCAAGCGCCGGCAGTTCCACGCCAAAGAAGGTGTCCGCATCTGCGACGGCTTGCTCGAACCCTCCCGGCACTCTGCTATCGAGCGCATCCCGATACCCTCTGCCACAGACGACCCCCAGGAAGGTATCGACTGCCGCGGCCTTGTCTCCCGCCTCGTACATCTGAACGACCGGTTCCATCTGTTCGAAGAATTTCGGGCCACTGGGAACGTCGAGCAACGCCGGCTCCAGCAGGGAGAGAGAACGGACCGCTTCCGGGGCGTCCAGGGCAAGCTGGAGAGCGATGGCGCCCCCGTAGGAGTGCCCGACCAGATGCGCTTGCTGGACGCCGAGCTGCCGCAGAAGAGCCAGGCAGTCGGCCGCTTGCCTGGAAATCGGCAGTGGGGCATCCGCCCGGCTGCTGCCCGCGAAGCCGCGCCGCCGATATCGTATTAGCCTGAAGCGGTCTTTGAGGGCGGGTTCGGCCATGAGAGGCCGGAACGTATCCCCTATGAGAGCCCCGTGGATAAACACCACCGGCTCTCCTGAGCCCTGCACCTCGTACTCCAATGCTATTCCGTCGACGTTAGCTCGTTCCACTGGATGAACCTCCTTCTCTCGGTCCTGTCACGTGCCGTGTCACTCGGCGCCTTCCGGTGTGTCGCCGGACCTAACCAGAAAAACTACATGGTATTTCATGGCGGGCCCTCCTGAAGTCGTTGCTTGACCAGCTGCAGCCCCGGTATCTGTCCGATCTCCTCCGCCACGGAGATGCCGGCCTCGTTCAGCCGCCTGATCTTCTCCTGAGCCGTGTCCTGCTTCCCCTCGTCGCGAATGAATATCGCCTTCACCGCCTACGATCCTTCCCGCTCATCCTGAGGCCTGTGCTGAGCGCAGCCGAAGGGCTCTCGTAGGATGAGCGGAGCGACCACCATCCGCCGTGGTAGAGCGCCTTCCATCCCCTGCCCACTGTCCACTGTCATCTGTCCACTCCGGCCGCCAGCCGCTGCTTCACCAGCTCCGGTATCTGCGCGATCTCCTCTGCCACCGAGATGCCGGCCTCGTTCAGCCGCCTGATCTTCTCCTCTGCCGTATCCTGCTTCCCCTCCACGATCGTCCCCGCGTGTCCGAAGCGCATCCCCGGCATCTTGTCCATGAACCGTCCGGCCATGAACGCGATGATCGGCAGCCGGGTGCCGTTGTGACGCACGTGGTCCGCCAGCTGCGCCTCCATCGGCCCTCCCGGCTCCGAGTAGATGACGATGGCGTGCGTCTCCGCGTCGGCCTCGAACAGCGGCATCAGCTCGGCGTAGGTGGTGCCGATGATGGCGTCGCCGCCGATGCTGACGGTTGTGCTCTGGCCGAACCCTGCCGCCGTCAGGGAGTTCGATATCTCGGTGGCCATGCCGCCGCTGCGCGACATAACGCCGATGTGTCCCGGCCGGTAGGCCTGGCGCGTGTTCGCCGCCGGCCCGCCGATGCCGCCCATCTTGGACTTGCCGGGCGAGATGATGCCCAGACAGTTGGGGCCGATGAGCCGCGCGCCGCGCAGGCCGGCCAGCTCCACTATCTGCGCCACCTCGGCCCGGGGCACGCGCTCGGTGACGATGACCAGCAACTTGATCCCGTTCTCGATCGCTTCGAACGCGGCGTCGCGCACGAACGCGGGCGGCACGGTGAGGACCGAGCCGTCGACGCGCTGCTGCGACGTGATCTCGCGCACCGTGTCGTAGACGGGCACGCCGTAGACGTCGCGCCCGCCGCGGCCCGGCGTGACTCCGCCCACGATCTTGGAGCCGTAGTCCAGGCACTCGCGCGTCATGTTCACCGCCTCGCGCCCGGTGATCCCCTGGATGATGAAGGTCGTGCTCTCGTCAATCAGGATGGACATGGCAGTGAAGAGTGAATAGAGAACAGTGAACAGTCGATAGTGGACGTGGGTAGCATCCGTTCGTCCTGAGCCTGTCGAAGGACTCCGTGCAACGCCGGGGCAGGCGCACCACCGCAGCTTGAAAGCTGCGGCATAAGATGCT
>JBGPMY010000066.1:0-8353 GCA_041487235.1 Dehalococcoidia bacterium | reverse complement strand
GGCTACCTGCGGCAGGAGGCTGGTCTCGATCCTGAGCGCTCGGTCCTGGATGAGCTGTGGATGGCGTTTCCCGAAGCTCGCGCGATCGACGATCGTCTGCAGGAGATTACGCGATTCATCGAATCGGGCGACGGCGATCTGGACACCCTTGTCGCGGAGCAGGGGGAGCTGTTCGACGCCTTCGACCGTCTGGACGGCTACCGGATCGAGCGGCGCATCGGGCGGGTTCTTCAGGGGCTGGGGTTCGCCCCCGAAGACCGGCGCCGGCTGTGCGGCGACTTCAGCGGCGGCTGGCAGATGCGCATCGCCCTGGCCAAGGTGCTGGTGCGGCGGCCGGAGCACCTGCTCCTGGACGAGCCCACGAACCATCTGGACGCGGCGGCCCGGGAGTGGCTGGCCGGCGAGCTGACGGAATACCGGGGGACGATTCTCATAGTCACTCACGAAGGCGACTTCCTGGACCGAGTGGCCACCCGCATTCTAGAGCTGCGGGAGCGGCAGATAGAGAGCTACGCCGGAAACTACAGCGAGTACCAGGTGCAGAAGGCCGCTCGCCTGCAGCAGCAGGACCGCGACGCGGCGCGCCAGGAGCGCGACCTGGAGCGCCAGAAGCGGTTCATCGAGCGCTTCCGGGCCAAGGCCAGCAAGGCTTCGCTGGTCAAGAGCCGGGAGAAGGCGCTGGCCCGCATCGAACCGGTGGAGAGGACGCGCCGCGAGCCGGAGGTCCACATTCAGCTGTCCGCCCACGGCCGCACAGCGAACGAAGTGCTGGTGATGAGCGACGTCTGCCATGCCTACGGTGACAACGTTGTTCTCGTCGACGTCAACCTTCGGGTAGAGCGAGGCCAAAAGGTGGTGTTCGTGGGCCCCAACGGCAGCGGCAAGACCACCTTGCTCCGCATCGCTGCCGGCGTCCTGCGTCCGACTCAGGGCAGCGTGCGATGGGCAGACCTCGCCCGCCTGGGCTACTACGACCAGCTACAGGACGAAGCGCTGGACGCCAAGCGGACGGCGCTGGAGGAGGTGCGCTCCGTGGCTAACGGCGAGCCGGACGTCCGGCTGCGATCAGTCCTGGGGCAGTTCCTCTTCCGCGGCGATGACGTGTTCAAGACGATATCTCTTCTCTCCGGCGGCGAGCGCAGCCGCGTCGCCCTGGCCAAGCTCGTCGTGCAGGCGACGAACGTGCTGCTCCTGGACGAGCCAACGAACCACCTGGACCGCTCGACCCGTCGAAAGTTGATCGAAGTTCTCCAGAAGTACGAGGGGACGATCCTCTGCGCCGCGCACGATCCGGGCATCCTGGAGCGCATCGCAACGCGCGTGTACGAGGTCAGAGACGGTGGCTGCCGCGAGTTGATCGACTACCGGCGCGATTAGCAGCTCAAGGCCAGAAGCGGTCTTTGAGCGCGCGCACGGTACGGACGTACGACCGTGTGTCGTCGTAGAGGACGCCGTTCAGAGTAGGGCCCTGCCCCTGGTAGTACGAAGCGAGGGCCAGGTCCACGTCGCCGGTGGAGTCCAGCAGGATGCGTAGCAGTCGTACGCCGGCCTTCACGTTGTCGTAGACGGAGGCGTCCTCGTTCAGCTCGTAGTGAAACACATCGTTCTCCAGCCAGATGGTCGTGTCCGGCATAAGCTGCATCACGCCCAGCGCTCCGGTGGGACTGACGGCGCTCTGCCGCCAGCCGCTCTCCACCCAGGCCAGCGCCCTCACCAGATTGGCGTCAATCCCTTCAGCAGCGGAGAGGTCGTCGATGATCGCCTCTACCTCCGGTGAGGACGGGCGGACCGTTGGCATATCGAACAGCAGGCCCGGTTGCGGAGACGGAATGACCAGTCGCTGGCCGACGACGATGAAGTCCGCATTCGTCAGCCCGTTGGCGGACTGCAGCGCAGCGACCGAGACGTTGAAGCGCAGGCTAATGGCGCTCAGGGTGTCTCCCGGCTGAATTTCGTAGACCGTGTCCCCCCGGTCCTGGCTCGGCTCCTCCTGATCCGCAGCAAGGCCGGGAATCTCCAGCAGCTGGCCCGGAAAGATGAGGTTCGGATTCGGGATATTGTTTAGCTGGGCCAGGGCGTCCACGGCGACGGCGTAGACGCTGCTGATGCCGGACAGGGTGTCGCCAGCCACGACGGTATGACGCAGGCCGCCGGCGCTGGCGGAGCCGGCCAGGGCCAGCGACAGTGTGAGTCCGATCGCCGCCGAGATCAGATAGCGGCCCAATTTCGACATCGATGCGCCTCCTTAGGCGTATCTATAGACGCGTCCGCTGGCAGTTTGTTTCTTCGCGGGGCCGATTCGGGAACAGGAGGAGCTTTCTCCCCATCACGCTCGCCAGGCTAGAGAGCTTCACGTCCGGAGTGTGTACAATAGATGGAACTGAGGAGTGACCTGGCTCTACGGGCAGCCCGCAAGGCCTCCAGCCAGGAGGGGCGTCTTCGCCGGGAGTGCGGGGCCGCATAGCATATCAGAGCGATGAGGAAAGGGCTGACCGACGGGGCTATGGGGACGAGGACTGATGACGCTGCGGGGCTTAGGCCTGCTCTTCCAATTCTGCTGACTCTTCTCGCCCTGTTTCTGTCCTCGGCCGGTTCCGCGGACGCCGGCGGAGATGGCACGCTGACTCTCGTTGGCCCGCAGGAGACGATCGTAGGGCGACTGCCAACGCCCATCCAGCAACCCCCCGGGGCAGCGGTGGAACGCTCGCCGGTCGACCACCCGGCGCCGCGCTCGGTGGCAGCGCTTGCGCAGGCTGTGTCTGAAGGAGCGCCGGCGGCCAACGCCCCGGCCCTGGCCGCGGCGGGGACCACGCCAACAGTCCTATCGAACAAGTTTGAGGGGCTGGACAACAGCGATAACGCCTCGCTCACCGGCTTCGTCGTAACGCCGCCGGACCCGCAGGTCGCCGTCGGCCCCAACCACGTTCTGGAGATGGTGAACATCGTCGGCCGCATCTACGATAAGAAGGGCAACGCGGTCAAGACGTTCAAGCTCAGCGACTTCTTCGCGGTGCCTTCCGGCTGGCTGGACACCGATCCCAGGGTCATCTACGACGCTCTCAGCGGCCGCTGGTTCGCCACGTACGCGTCCTACATCAACAACGGCGGCACGGCAACAGACTTCGCCCGCCTGCACATAGCCGTCTCGCAGACGGACGACCCCACTGGCGCCTGGAACTTGTACTACATCCAGTACAGCGACGTCCTGCCGGACTACCCGGGGGTCGGCGTCACCAGCGACAAGCTCACCGTCTCCTCCAACATTTTCGATATCGACGGCCAGCATCTGTCGGCGGGATGCTCGGGCGGCTACTGCGGCGAGCAGACGGTCGTCGTCGAGAAAGCCGATCTTCTGGCCGGCGGCACCGCCTCGATCTTTGTCTTCGCCACGAATCCGTCCCGCTTCACCGTTCGACCCGCTCACTCGCTCTCCGCCGTCAACGACCAGTATCTGGAGACCTTCAGCATCGTCTCCGGAGTCCCCACGACCAAGCTAACCCTGATCCGCATCACGGGAACGCCCGCGGCCGCCAACGTGACCGAGGCGTCGGCTGTGGACCTCACCGTGCTGTCGCAGGGAGACCCTCCGCTATCGCAGACTGGGGGTGCAGGGCAGATCGACTCCGGGGACTTTCGGCTCCTGGAGACCGTATGGCGAGACGGCCACTTGTGGGGAGCCGGCTCGGCGCCGTGCACACCGCCGGGCGATAGCTCCGTCCGATCGTGCGCTCATCTCATGGAGGTGAACACCGCCAGCAACGCCGTCAGCCAGGATATGATGTTCGGCGCCAACGGCCAGTACTACTCCTGGCCGGCGATCAGGAGCGACTCCGCCGGCAACCTTATAGCGTCGCTGACGCACACGAACTCCGGGATCTTCGCCGAAGCCGTCGTGGCCGGGCGGTTGGCCGGCGATCCCCTCAACACGATGGGCGGAACGGCCCTCCTGCGGGCGGGCGACGTCATCCACACGTCGTCACGTTGGGGGGATTACCTGGGTGCGGCGGTAGACCCGACCTACCCGGGATGTATATGGCTGGTCGGGGAGTACGCCAAGAGCACATTGGGCGCCGATTGGGGAACCTACATCGGCGCTGCCTCCTACGGCGGCTGCGACGGCGACGCCGATGGCTGGGCGGATGCCACTGACAACTGTCCGAGTTGGCCGAATCCCACCCAGTTCGTACCCGGTTGGGCTATCCTCGCCAACGATCCCGACTGCGACGGATTCAGCTCATCGGACGAGACGGCGATCGGCACGCTGCCGCTGGCGCACTGCGCCGCGACTGCAACGCCGAACGACGAGAATCCGGACGCCTGGTCGCCGGACCTGGATGACAACCGGACGGTAGACATCAACGACGTGTTGGCGATGAAAGAGGTCTTCCACACCGCAGTCCCGCCGACATCGTCGCGCTTCGATCTCAAGCCGGACGGGGCCGTGGACATCGCGGATATCCTGGCGATGAAGCCTTTCTTCGGCGCCACCTGCGCGTAGACGCAGCACGCTGTCATCCGATCCGCCTGTCGACTTGGCAGATATATCGGACATATGGCGGCACGCGTATAATTGGGCCACGTTCTGGGGGGCAGTTCGAAACCTGGGATATTATGCGTCATTTGCGGCTCTTGCTGGCACTCTCCGCGCTGGCTCTGCTGGCCGCCTCTGGGGCGCTGAGGAGCGCGGCCGATAAGACGGCGGCGGCACGGGCCGGTTTCCAGGCCCTGAGCGGTACCGAGGCCGGCGGCTTTGTCTTGCCCGCCGATGAGCGGTTGGTCTCCAGTTTGGATTTGCAGACCGAAGGGCTGAGATACGAAAGGTATCAGCAGTACTTCGGCGCCGCGCAGGTGCTGGGCGCGCAGATCACCGTGCTCCGAGACGGCTCCGGAACTGTCGTCGCCGTAATCGGATCCCACTATCCACAGATAACCCCCGCCGGGCCCGTGGCCTTTCCTGCTACTGTGGCCGAGCGCATTGCGGAGCGCGAGACCGGCCCGTCCCAGCGCCGGCGCTCCGACCTGATGATCGACCCGGAAAGCGGCCGCTACTTCTTTCGGGTGGAAAGTCCGAGCTTCGGCAGCCGCTGGGTACATCAGATCGACGCCGCCAATGGCAGCGTCCTGAGCCGGTACGACGCCATCGAGAGTGAGCAAGGCGTGGGCGTCAAGGGCGATAGCAAGGACCTGATCGGGCTGACCAAGTTTCACGGAGCGGCCGGACACGGCGCCACTAACGCTCATTACGACCTCGCCTCCCTGGACGGCCGACAGGTCACCTACGATGCGGGCAATACAGAGACCACGATCAACGACGTCACCGATGGCGACGATGTCTGGGACCTGGTGACGGCCGACCGCAAGTCGCCCGGGCAGCCCGCCCTGGTCGACGCGCAGTACTACGCCAACGTCACGGACGATTACCTGCGAAGCGTGCAGGGCCTGGATTGGAGCGCTGACTGCGGCTATGCGGGGATGCAGTCGGTCACCCACTATGGCGTCAACTTCGGTAACGCCTTCTGGGACGGCGGCTACACCGTCTACGGCGATGGGGACGGCGTCACGCTGCGCGAGTTCAGCGCGGGGCTGGATGTCGTTGCGCACGAACACGCTCACGGCGTGACAGAGTGCACGTCCAAACTCGTCTATCTGAACGAATCGGGCGCTCTAAATGAATCGTTCTCAGACATCATCGGCAACAGTGTGGAGTTCTTCGCCAACGAACCGGACAGCAGCAACTGCACCAAGGCGTCGGGCCAGACGACGTGCGCCGACTGGTGGATAGCGGAGGATGTCGTTATAGCCCCTGATGCTGTGCCCGGCTTCCGCAACATGGCGGACCCGGAAGAGGACGCCGACCCGGACCACTACAGCGAATACATCGTCACTCCATATGACAACGGGGGTGTCCACAGCAACAGCGGGATCCCCAACCACGCATACTACCTGCTGGTGAACGGTGGCCTCAACGCCAGCTGCGCCGCCCCGCTTACGCACAACTCCGCCCATTGCTCGGACGCTGATAGTCAGGACAACAACTTGACTGTCGCGGGCATCGGGCTGGCCGCCGCCGAGCGCATCTTCTTCCTGGGCTTCACGTCGCTGCCCAGCAACGCCACGATGTGTCAGGCCCGGCTGTCTACAGAGGCGTCCGCCAGCATGCTGTTCGGGTCATCTTCCCAGCAGCGGCTGTCTACCAGGGGCGCCTGGGTGGCGGTGGGCCTGACGGACACGGCCTGCGCCGGCTCAGCGCTCCCCACGCCAACGCCTACGCCGCCGCCTCCCGCTGACTCGGACGGCGACGGCGTGCCGGATGCCAGTGACAACTGCCCCAGCGTGGCCAATCCTGCTCAGGAAGACGCCGACGCCGACGGCCTCGGGAACGCCTGCGACAACTGTCCGAATAGCGGGAATCCCGCCCAGGAAGACGCCGACGCCGACGGCCTCGGGAACGCCTGTGACAACTGTCCCAACTGGGGGAACCCGTCTCAGAACTTGCCCTCGTGGCCGGTGCCGTCGGATGACCCAGACTGCGACGGCTTCAGCACCGCCAACGAGAGCGGCATGCAGACGAATCCCGCCCTGGCCTGTGGCAGCGGCGCCTGGCCGCCGGACTTCAACGATGACGCGCTGGTGGGCATCGATGATGTCTTGGCCCTGAAGCCCGTCTTCGGCTCTTCGATACCGCCGGCGTCGCCGCGGTTCGACCTGACGGCGAGCGGCTCGGTGGGCATCAGCGAGGTGCTGGCGCTGAAACCGTTCTTCGGCGCCGGATGTACGTAGCGCGCGCCCCGGACGGTTGTGAACGGCCAACTTGTAGAACCTAGAACTTAGAACCGAGAAACTGACGGTTGCTGGTTCTGGGTTCTCGGTTCCCTGGTTCTTAGAACCCGATCCCGAAGTCCTGGTACGTGCCCGTGGCCTTGCCCCACTCGACATCGACGGCGTCCACCCGCGCCCTCGTCGGCCCCTCTCGCAGGTACTCCAGGAGCTGCTCCAAGTCGGCCCGCTGGCCCTCCGCCACGACCTCGACGGAGCGGCTGTCCGGTAGGTTGCGCACGTAGCCGTTGAGGCGCAGGAACAGTGCTCGCCTGCAGACGAAGTCGCGGAAGTTGACACCCTGGACGCGCCCGCGCACTACGGCGCGGAAGGAGGATAGCCTGGCGGCGGTGTCGTTCACTTTCGCCACCCCCAGCTTGAAAGCTGGGGCATCGCGTCCCACTTCCTACTTCCCGTCCCCCATCACCTCATCGAGCGCCGCCTCCACCAGCTCCTGCGGCACGTCGTCCCGCAGGACCGGCCGGCCTATCCCCTCCAGCAGCACCCAGCGGATCGTCTTGCCCTGCACCTTCTTGTCCAGCGCCATGGCGGCCTTGATGCGCTGACGGTCCAGCCCCTCAGCACGCGTCGGCAGCTTGTATCGCTCCAGCAGCCGTCGCTGGCGCTCGGCGACCTCCGGCGAGAGCAGGCCGAGCTTGGCGCTGATGGCGGCCGCTGCCGTCATGCCGATGCCGTCCGCCTCGCCGTGGCGAAATCGCACATAGCCGGTGGTGGACTCGATGGCGTGAGCGAGCGTATGGCCGTAGTTGAGGACGGTGCGCCGGCCCGTCTCCTCGCGCTCGTCCTCGCTCACCACCTGGGACTTGATCGCCACACTACGCCGGATCGCCTCTGTCGTCGCCTCCGGGTCCAGCTTCAGGATGCGTTCGGCGTTCTGTTCCAGGAATTCCAGGTACTCGCCGTCCGCGATCAAGGCGTGCTTGATCGCCTCCGCCCAGCCGGAGTAGATCTCGCGCGGCGGCAAGGTGCGCAGCAGCGCCACGTCGCAGAGCACGAGGCGTGGCTGGTAGAAGAAGCCGATCGCGTTCTTGGCTTGCGGGTGGTTAACACCGACCTTGCCGCCGATCGCCGCGTCGACCATCGCCAGCAGGCTCGTCGGCACGTGCACCAGCGGCAGGCCTCGCGCGAACGTCGCCGCCACGAACCCTCCCAGGTCTGTCACGACTCCGCCGCCCATCGTGATGACGACATGCCCGCGCTCGGCCTTCTGCTGGATAAGCCAGTC
Source organism: Dehalococcoidia bacterium (assembly GCA_041487235.1). Classification (GTDB taxonomy): domain Bacteria; phylum Chloroflexota; class Dehalococcoidia; order SM23-28-2; family RBG-16-64-32; genus JBGPMY01. The sequence goes on along the minus strand of JBGPMY010000066.1, from coordinate 291 downwards.
GTAGATCTCCGATGCTGTTTGCAACGTCTTGCTGGCCTCACCCGGCGGCACAGTGTAACAGTCGAACGGTATCTCGGCCTCTTTCAGGACTTCCTCGATCTCGTCCCCGAAGTGGTGGAAGACAGCTTCGTCGCTGATGACGTAGGCGTGACGGGCCAGCCCCGCCTCTCGCAGCCGGCGCCCTAGCTCTCGCAGTGCGCCCCAGGAGACGAACACCGGATATTCGCCGCCCGCCGTTCGCACGATGCACGCCGCGCCCTCCGGGATCGAGTGCAGCGTCGCCGCTGGCGC
>JBGPMY010000065.1:0-8410 GCA_041487235.1 Dehalococcoidia bacterium | reverse complement strand
GCGACCCTGGACAAGCTCTGACTCAGCGCGGCCTAGGGCGTCAGCGGGTGCTAGCCAGCGTCCGCGGCCATCGGCTGCTCTGAGGCGGCCGGCGCGCGCCTTCGGCGCTTCTCATCGGCCGCGACGGCGATGCCCACTTGCGGCAGATCAGACTTGCCGACTCCGGCGGCGGCGCGCAGCTCCACGAACGCCTGGTCCAGGAACTCCTTCAGGCGGTCCACGTCCGGTGCGGCGTCGGAGTCAGCCATCAGGCCGAAGTAGAGCTTCTGGTCATAGCTGGTCACGCCGCAGGCGATGCCCATCTCCCAGCCGAGCGGGACGAGCGGGTAGTGCGCCAGCATGCGGTGGCCGATCGAATAGAGCGGGATCATGGGACCGGGCACGTTGGTGCAGACGATGTTGGCCAGCGTGTTGGGCGGCTGCGGCAGCAGCCCGGCCAGCGCCTGGAGCGCGGGCGGGCCACCGTTCAGCATGTCGCCCAGGAGCTGGAGGCCGTCGGCAACGTTCCCCCGTTTGAGGGCGTCCGTCCTCTCATTGATGGCCTTCAGGCGCTCTATCGGGTCCCGCACGCCAACCGGCACTTCCACCAGGAGCATGGAGACACGGTTACCCAGGGCGCCGCGCTGATCCTCACGCCGAATGTTGACCGGGGTGAGCACCCGCAGGCTGCGGCCGTCGATGTTCTGACCGTGCATCTCCAGATAACGGCCCAGGGCGCCGCCCAGTACGGCCAAGACGACGTCGTTGACCGTCCCGCCACTGGCGGCGCGGATGGCGCGAATCTCCGCGAAGGAAAACTCGCTGACGGCAAGCCTTAGCTGTCCTTTGAGCGGTTTGTTAAAATGCGCCCGCTGCACGGGAACCTGGAAGTAGGGCACGGACACCTCCAGGGCGCGTACTATCCTCCGTCCGCGATCGTTGCCGACAACGGCGGCGTCCACGAGGTTGCGCTGGAGATCGGCCCAGCGGTCAAGGCGGTCCGCCATGTTGTCCCAGATGGCGTCGAAGAAGCGGCTCGCGGGGCTGGGAATCGGTGGCCGCTCCTCCGGCTCTTTGGGCGGCGGAGGCGCCGGGTTCGCCGACACATCGAAGACGATCATCAGGATCTCGATGCCGGACACGCCGTCCACCAGGCAGTGGTGCACCTTGGAGATGAGGGCCGTACGCGGCCCCTCCAACCCATGGACGAGGTAAAACTCCCACAGCGGCCTGTTACGGTCCAGGACGCCGGCGAAGACCTTTGCGGCCAGCTCCGTGAGTTGAGCGTCGGTGCCGGGAGGGTCGACAGTGACGGACATGATATGGCGGTTGATGTCGAAGTCCGGGTCCCACTCCCAGGTGGGGTGTCCGACGTTGAAGGGCGCGGGGACCACTCGCTGGAGGTAGCGCGGGATGAGGTGGAGCTTAGCCGCGACGTTGTCGACGAATCTCTGCTGGGAGACTTCCCCCTCCAGGACGGCGATGGAGCCGATGTGCATAGGGGCCTCTTCTCTCTCGAAGTAGAGGAAAGAGGCATCCTGGGCGCTGAGACGCCGACTAAGGTTGCCCTGGGACATCTTCGCCCCCTATGTGCCGACTGGGCTGATCCGGCCCGTGCGGTTGTCCCCCGCGAACACACGCATTATATACCCTGAAATGTTGTAACGTAATGGTTCCGCCAAAGAAATATTTGATATTATAGGGACGCGGCATCGCAGCTTGAGCTGCCTCGAACACAGCGGGGGTGCAAAACTAATATGGCCACCTGGCGCAAGGGTGTAGACGAAGAGTTTCAGGCCAGCTCCTCTTTGCCTCTGTGGCGGGAGGCCCTGCTCGGCATCGACTGGCTCGCCTTGAGGATGTCCCCGGTTTACCGCGGCGTCGGAGTGCCCCAAGGCGATGGCTCCGCCGTGGTCGTCATCCCCGGCTTCATGGGCTCCGACCAGTACCTGGCGGATATGCACGCCTGGCTACGGCGCATCGGCTACCGGCCGTACATGTCCGGCATTGGCCGCAACTCAGAGTGTCCGGAGATTCTGACGATGCGTCTGCTGGAGACGTTAGAGCGGGCGTACTTGGAGACGGGGCGCAAGGTGCATCTAATAGGTCACAGCCTGGGCGGTGTGCTGGCCCGAGGCGCCGCGGTGCGCTGGCCCCATCTCATAGCTTCTGTCACCACCATGGGGTCGCCCTTCCGCGGTGTTCGCGTCCATCCCTTCGTCCTGCAAACGGCCTATCTGGTGCGAGGCCGCATCCTGCAGAGACAGAACGGGCCTTCGGTGCAGCCCACTTGCTACAGCGGGCAGTGCACCTGCCAGTTCCTGGAATCAATCCGGGCCCGTTTCCCCAGTTCGGTCCCCAGCCTGGCCATCTACACCAAGACAGACGGCGTCGTGGACTGGCGCTGCTGCGTGAGCGAGGATCCGGAGACGAACGTAGAGGTACCCGGCACACACGTGGGGTTGGCCTTCAACCCTCAGGTCTACCGGCATATCGGTACCTTCCTGGCAGACCCCCGAACCTCCAGCCAGGAAGAGGTGGCATAGCCGGGGCCAGCGGACGGTTTCTTACCCGGTTACGTAAGTTAGTCAGTCTGCAGCGGGTTTACGCGCTGGTATCGGAAGTCTCGCGGCTCTTGCGGGGGCTGGTCGCCGCCCTGGCGCCGTTGGCGATCCGGATGTTCTGGACGGCGCTACCGGCGCGGGTCACCGCGTCCCGCGTCGCCTCGATGGCGGCCTGACCGGCGCCGCGGTTGGCCTCGATCACCCGGCGCAGCGTGTCGCGGGCGTCTCGCTGGCTGTCCGTGAACTCGTCGACGAGCTGGCGGGTAAGCTCGAGGGCGCGTCCCTGTGCGTCGGTAACGGAGCGCACGGCGGAGGAGTAGAAGCCCGGCACGTCGCGGGGGGCGATGGCCAGGCGGCGGGTCAGATCTATGGCATCCCGCTGGCCGCGCTCCATCTCGTCGATGAGATGACGCGAGACGCGGTAGCCGCGGTCGTTAGCGGACTTAACGGCGTCCAGCAGGGCGTCGTACGCCTCGTTCACTGCGCCGAAGAACTTGTCGACGGTTTCTGCCTTAGGCATTGGCGACCTCCTATTGACAAACGCTGCATCTACGTGCAAGATACACATAGTTGCAAATCGCTGTCAAGCCCCAGCCAGATTGGGGCGAGCGAAAAAATCATGAGAGATTCCAAAGCCGGCAGCCCAAACCAGAACGGTCGCCACGCGCCTAAGGACGCGGGGCATACTGGCTTTCGGCCGCGGCTGACGGGGGACATGTTGACTTCCAGCCTGCTGGCGTTTCTGCGCCGCTGGAACGCCTATGGCTACCAGCTAGTGCGGGAGCTGGCCAAATCCGGTCTGGCTGGTTTCGACGCCACCACCGTCTACCGCACCCTGCGCCAGCTGGAGCGCGCCGGACTGGTCTCCTCCTTCTGGGACACGTCGGAGTCAGGGCCGGCCCGTCGAATGTACTCCCTCACGAAGGCGGGCGAGGCTTTCCTGGATCTCTGGCTGGAGTTGTTCGGTCGTTACCAGAAGATATTGCATTCCGCAGTGGATTCGTTAGACAATCTTGATCGTAGCTCCGATGACGGGGCGCAGGCCCCGCCTGCCAGACGGGCAGGGGCAGGGGAGCGGCCCAGCTCCCGAAGGAGAGTAGGAAATGCCTGATGAGAACGGCAGCCGTGACAGCGGCCGCACCGACGTGATGGAGCTCTGGAGAGGCTGGCTGACGGAGACCGAGCGCCAGTGGAACACCTTCTTCAACGAGGTGATGGGGACGGACTCCTTTGGCCGGCTGGCAGGCGGCTACATGGATGCCTACGCCGTTATCCAGCGCGGCCTCAACCAGGGAATGGATAGATATCTGAACACCTTCAACCTGCCGACGCATAGCGATATCGCGGAGCTGGGCGAGCGGTTGCACAACATAGAGGAGCGCCTGGCGTCCATAGAGGCGAACATCAGTAACCTGGCCGCCGCCTCCGGTGTCACAACCACCGCCTCCGTGACGCAGCTACGGCCCGCCAGGACCAGACGCCCCCGCAGCACCAACAGCCCGAAAGCATAGGGATTAGAACTCACTCCCCAATGGAAGAGGAGGTGAGACCTTTGGCCAGCGTGCGCCCGCCCGATGTGAACAAGCTCCTGGAGGCCGCTCAGGGCCGCGTGCAGCGCAATGTGCGGCGCGCCCAGAGTGGCCTCGATCTCCTCCTCGCCCGAGAGCAACCGCCGGTAGGCGTCACCCCCAAGGACGTCATCTACTCTCGCGGTACCCTTCGCCTCTACCACTACCGGCCCCTGACGAACGAGGTCTACCGCGTTCCCGTCGTCTTCATCATGTCGCTCGTCAGCAAACCGTGGATCCTGGACCTGACGCCCGGGCAGAGTTTTGTCGAGCACATGCTGCGGCAGGGGTTCGACGTGTTCATGGTGGACTGGGGGATACCGCGGCCGGAGGACAAACGTCTGAAGTTTGAGGACTATGTGCTGGACTTCATGCCCCGCTGCTTCGAACAGGTGCAAAAGGCTACGGGCGAGCCGGACTATAGCCTCCTCGGTTACTGCATGGGCGGGATGTTCGGGCTGATGTATAAGGGCATTTACCCGGAAGCGCCGGTAACGAACCTCGTGTGCGCCGCGACTCCGGTGGACATGGACGGCATGGGCCTCTTCCGCCGCTGGTCAGACCGCGCGCATTTGGACGTCGACCGTGTAGTCGAGGCGATGGGCAACATCGCGCCCGACCTCATGCTACGCTCGTTCGAGATGTTGCGGCCCATGGATCGCTGGATGGGGTACGTGCGTCTGATTGACAGACTCTGGGACCCGACGTTCGTCTATGGCTACCGCGTCATGTACAAGTGGACCACGGAGCAGATCCCCTTCCCTGGCGAGGTGTATCGCCAGTTTATCCGAGAGCTGATGTGGGAGAACAAGCTGATGAAGAACACACTCACGCTGGCCGGCAGACGGGTGGACCTGAAGGCCATCACCTGCCCCGTCCTCCACGTCATGGCAGAGCATGACCACATCGCTCCCTACCCCTCCACGCGGCCGCTCACGTCGCTCGTGGGTAGCGACGACAAAGAGGACGTAGTTCTCAAGGGAGGTCACGTCAGCCTAGTGGCTGGCAAGAACGCCGTCGCCAGGCTCTGGCCGAAGGTCGCAGAGTGGCTGTCTGAGCGCTCCCTGTAATCGCCATGCGCATTGAAGACCGCACAGCAATCGTGACGGGCGCCTCCTCGGGCATCGGCCGGGAGACCGCGCGCGAGCTGGCGGGCAAGCGGGCCAACCTCGTCCTCGCCTCGCGCAATCGGGAGAAGCTGGAGGCGCTGGCGGAAGATCTCTCGCACCTGCCGGTGCGCTGCCTGGTGGTGCCGACGGACGTCACGGACCGCCTGGCCGTGGAGGCGCTAGTGCGGCGCACCGTGGAGGAGTTTGGCGGCCTGGACATCCTCGTCAACAACGCGGGGGTGGGACTGTTCGCGCCCATCGCCGGCGGCAGCATCGAGAACATGCACCGCCTGTTCAACGTCAACTTCTGGGGCGCCGTCCACTGCATCCAGGCCGCCGTTCCGTACATGCAGTCCCAGGGCCGCGGTCACATCGTGAACGTCTCGTCTGTCGCCGGCTACATCGCGCCGCCGTACATGGGCATGTACTCCGCCACCAAGTTCGCCCTGAGAGCCGTATCGGACGCCTTGCGCTCGGAGCTGTCCGGCACGGGGATCAAGGTTAGCACCGTCTATCCGGGGCTTACGCAGACCTCCTTCACGGAGAACATGACCCAGGAGGTGGACGTGCCGGAGCTGCCTCCGGTTCTCAGGTTCGTCTCCGCTGCTGCCGTCGGGCGGCGCATCGTCCAAGCGATCCGCTGGGGCTGGCGCGACGTGTTCGTCTCCCCGGAGGACATCGCCGCTGTCGGCCTGAGTACGGTCGCCCCGCAACTGGTGGACTGGGCGATGAGCCGCTTCATGGGGCCGCCTCGTCGCGCCGAAGAGATGTCGCTGCCGCAGGCCGAGACCCCGCGCGAGCGGTTCCCAGCCGACGCCGAGCCACCTTCCGAGCCGGTCTAACCCAGCGCGCCCTTGGCCCCAGCCGCCTCGCTAGCGGGGCCATCCTTGCCTAGTACGGGCGCGTCATGATGCGCCCCTACGGTGGTCAGATGAACGGCACGACCAGAAAGAGCATGATGTTGGTGATCCCGTGGGACAGCGTCACTCCCGAGATGCTTCGCGTTCTCGTGACCACCACGCAGAAGAAGAGGGAGACGCCGAAGACGAAGGCCACGTCCAGGACCGATTGGTAGCCGATGTGGAGCACGGCGAAGACGACTGAGACGTAGATGACTGCGGCGCCGCCAAACACGCCACGTGCAGCAGACTGCATAAGCCCTCTGAACAGCATCTCCTCAGTGAAACCGGTGCCAATGAGGAGGATGAGCGCCGGCAGCCAGAACTGCTGCGCGGTGAAGTGGTCGATGAGGGGGTCAGGTTTCAGGATGAGATACTCCACGGGACCTAGAACCAGCCCCGAACAGGCGACGAGGAACTGCGCGGGCATCGACCCCATCCGCAGCCCCAGGTCGTCGCGAGTGAGCCCGATCGTTCGGGCCACGATGGCGCTGGCCACCAGCAACGGGACTGAGACGACGATGTACCAGAAGGTGATGCCAATGTGCTCCAGTGGCATCGACAGGCTGAGTATTCTGATGAGGGGCGCGAGGCAGAGAGAGAGCAGGACGCCGCGTTGCTCACTGCCGCCGGCGAAAGCGGCGTGCAGTATCAGCGCCGACAGGATCACCGTATGAATCAGAACACCGACGCGGGGGTCTCCCAGTGTCGTGATCAGCTCAGCGACCGCGATGGCAGCCACGTACGCGAGAGCGGCCATCGCCACATGACGCGTGGCGGAGGAGCCGCCGTGGCTGGCCGTCGCAAACAATCCCACCGGACGCGCCTGGCGCATCGTCCTTAGCAGGCTGGATAGGCGAGGACTCGCCGCGATGCTGAGGGTGGTGCGCCAAGTGATAGGATCGCTGCCCGGCGTCATAACGTTAAGGCCTCAGACATCTGTCGCTGCTCGCGCATAGCCTATTATCCGCCCCTCTCGCCTGCGAAGGTTGACGCGCCAGCGTAGCACACCCCGCGCAAGCTCGCCACCCCCTGGCGCATGGACTCCCCGCGACTGATAATAGTGCGTTATCGTGCAGGCAGTCGCTGTCGTGTCGTTCGCTGATCGATGAACCGGAGAGAGCTAGACCTCGTCCTGGTGGCGCTTTGTTCCGTCGCTCTACTGGTGATCGTTCTGGCGACACCCTCCCTGGAGGCGTTGCGTATCATCCTGGGCCTGCCCTTCGTCGTCTTGCTCCCTGGCTACGCGCTGATGGCGGCGCTGTTCCCGCGCAATGATGACGTTGACGCTATCGAGCGCGTAGCCCTCAGTCTGGGCCTCAGTATCGCCATCGTTCCCCTGATAGGCCTGGCCCTCAACTACTCTCCGTGGGGAGTTGGCATCGACCCCATCCTCGTGGCTTCGGCGCTGTTCATCGTCTCAACCGCCGCCACGGCCCTCTACCGGCGACGGACGCTGGCGCCCGGGGAGGCGTTCGCCGTTTCGATAGACGCGCCGCCACGTTGGTGGTCCCGGGCCCATGGCATGGACAGAGTCGCGGTCTGCGCCCTGCTGCTGGTCGTCGGCGGACTGGGGGTGGCCGTCTTCTACGCTGCGACCACACAAAGCGGCAGCGAATCATTCACGGAGTTCTACCTACTGGATCTGGACGGCCGCGCGGCGAACTACCCCAGCCAGGTCAGAGTTGGCGAACCGGCGGCGGTGATGCTGGGAATGGTGAGCCATGAAGCCCAGGCCAGCGTGTATAGGGTGGAGGTCAGGATAGACGGTGCGGTGGTGGAGGTCTTCGACGGCGTGACTTTGAGTAAGAACGAACAGTGGAGGAGCAACGTCTCGTTAGTGGCGAGCCGCGCCGGTGAGGACCAGATGGTGGAGTTCCTGCTCTATAAGGACGGGAGTACGGAGCCCTATCGCAGGCTACACCTCTGGCTTGACGTGAAGCCGCCCATCCCGGACGCGACTGGCCTGCGCTGAGTCCCTTCGGCCGTATCTGCCCAGACGATGGGCGACCTGTCGGCGACCGTCTAGCGTTGGGTCGCGTAACTGGCCCGAATTTTCAAGAAAATTCCTCTCCGCACCCCTGGCCATACCCAGAGTAGGGTGTTATTATCCTCTGTTCAATTGCTTACTGGACTGTACGATAAGCCCGATTGTGAATGCGGTAGATACACGAAGTCGAGCCGACTTGTTAAGCCGATATGCGGATCATCGATTGAACCGTTGGCGATGTTAGCGGCGTCCAGGCGCCGCCCAAGGGCGATGCGGTAGAGGGATCTGTCGATTGCAGAAG
>JBGPMY010000064.1:0-8439 GCA_041487235.1 Dehalococcoidia bacterium | reverse complement strand
CTCCTCGTACTGCTGAATGCCGCCGTAGAATGCTATCGTGGGCCGGCTATCGTTGATGGCAGCCGCCCGGTCGCTGCTGACGGCGATCCAGGGCCAGAGGTTCAACTCGATCTGGGAGCGCTGCTTGCCCGCCCTGTCCAACCCCTTCTTGAGGGCAGCCGCCATCTCGTTGGTCGCCCAGCGCACAGACCACATGGGGTGGCCGATCACCCCGTCTGCTATCTCCGACGCCACGCTCACCAGCGGACCGCGCAGCGCCGCGATCCAGATCGGCAGGTCCGTGCGCACCGGTGGTGGCGGCGGTTGCAGCTCGCTCCAGTCGTGCTGGTGGTACTTGCCTTCGTACCGCTTGAGATGGCCGGTGTGCGCGCCGGCGATGATCATGCGAATGATCTCCACCACCTCGCGCATGTGTTCCAGCGGCTTCCCATACGGCGCGCCGAAGAACCCCTCGCTCCATGAGCGGACGCTGGTGCCCAGCCCCAGCGTGAAGCGGCCGCCGCTGATGCGGTCCAAGTCCATCGCCGCCATCGCCGTCTCGAAGGGGCTGCGTACGAAGGCCAGGGCGATGCCGCTGGCCAGCCGAACACGGCTGGTGACGGCGGCCGCAGCGGCCAGGGACACGAAAGGCGGCCCGTACACCTGCGGCGCGAACAACCCTTCCAGCCCGGCTTGTTCCAGCATCTGCGCCTGCATCGTCAGCACCGGCGCCGGCAGCGGCGTGATGACGCTCCAGTAGCGCTTGTTGGCGGCCATCAGGCCCTCCTTTCGGCTTTGTCCGGAATGACGGGGCGGCAGGATTGTACCGCGTCCGGGCGAAGCGCGCCAACCTGTTGTCGGGCTTGACCATCAATGCTGGTCGACACGCCACCCGGCCGGTGCTACTCTCGGCAGCATGAGTGACTTCGTGCTCGCCCTGGACCAGGGCACCTCATCCTCCCGCGCTATCCTCTTCGATCACGCCGGCAATCCAGTCGCCAGCGCGCGGAAGGAGTTCCGCCAGATATACCCGCAGCCCAGCTGGGTGGAGCACGACCCCAACGAGATCTGGGAGACGCAGCTCGATACGGCGCGCGAAGTCCTGCGCCAGACCAAGGCCGGCCCCCAGGACATCGCCGCCATCGGCATCACCAACCAACGAGAGACGACGATCATCTGGGATCGAGACGGCCGGCCCATCGCCAACGCCATCGTCTGGCAGGACCGGCGCACAGCCCCCACCTGCGACGACCTGCGCGCCCGCGGCCTGGAGCCGCTCTTCCGCGACCGCACAGGCCTGCTTCTGGACCCCTATTTCTCCGGCACGAAGGTCAGGTGGCTGCTCGATAACGTCCCCGGAGCCCGTCTGCGGGCGGACGCCGGCGACCTGATGTTCGGCACCGTCGACTCCTGGCTGCTATACCGGCTGACCGGCGTCCACGCCACCGACTACTCCAACGCCTCGCGGACGCTCATGTACAACATCTTCGATCTGCGCTGGGACGACGAGCTGCTGCGGGCGCTGGACGTGCCGTCCTCACTCCTGCCCACGGTGCAGGCCTCGTCCGGCACGTTCGGCGAGACGGCGCTCCTGGGCGGCACGATCCCCGTGGCCGGAGTCGCCGGCGACCAGCAGGCGGCGCTGTTTGGCCAGGCCGCCTTCCAGGCGGGCATGGCCAAAAACACCTATGGCACCGGCGCCTTCCTATTGATGAACGTCGGCCAGCGGCATATTCGGTCGTCCTCGCTCCTCACGACCATCGCCTGGGGGATATCGACCGCCAATCGCGATCAGATCACTTACGCCCTGGAGGGGTCGATCTTCATCGCCGGCGCCGCCGTCCAGTGGCTTCGAGACGAGCTGGGCATTATCGCCTCCGCCGCCGAGTCCGAAACGATCGCGGGCAGCGTCGCGGATTCCAACGGCGTCTACATCGTACCGGCCTTCGTCGGGCTGGGCGCGCCGCACTGGGACCCCCACGCCCGCGGCGCCATCTTCGGCCTGACGCGTGGGACTAGCCGCGCCCACATCGTTCGCGCCACACTGGAGGCGATCGCCTTCCAGACTCGAGACGTGATCGAGGCCGTGGAGCGCGACTCGGGCATCGAGCTGTCTGAGCTGCGGGTGGACGGGGGCGCCGCCGCCAACGACCTCCTCCTGCAGATCCAAGCGGACATCCTGGGGCGGGAAGTCGTCCGGCCCGCCGTGCTGGAGACGACGGCCCTGGGCGCGGCCTATCTGGCCGGGTTGGCCGTGGGCTTCTGGAAGGGCCAAGACGACGTATCGCGCAACTGGCGAGAGGACCGCCGCTTCACGCCGCAAATGACCGTCAACAAGCGGGAGGAGCTGTACGCCGGCTGGCAGCGCGCGGTGGATCTCGTCAAACGCTGGCGGCCGATCATTTGACCTCGGTCTGACTGGATAGCCGAGCCGACAGGAAGGAAGAGAGGACAATGTTCGTAGCCATGAATCGGTTCAAGGTCGCGGCGGGCCGCGAAGAGGAGTTCGAACGCGTGTGGCGAGAGCGCAGATCATACCTCCAAGGAGTGGAAGGCTTCGTCCAGTTCGCCCTGCTCCGCGCCGACGCCCCCAGCGAATACGTCAGCCACAGCACCTGGCGCGACCGTCAGTCCTTCATCGCCTGGACCAGCAGCGAGGCGTTCGCGGCGGGGCACCGCCAGGGCTCCCTGGCGGGCCTGCTGGAAGGCCCGCCGCAACTCAGCACCTATGAGGCGATAATCGTGCAGATGGCGGATGGCGCACCGTCGTCAGCGAGCGCTTAGGCGTCCCGATCGCGCGTGATCCGCGCGGGGGTTACGGTTTCGGCGTCGGGCTGGCGCTCGGCTTCGGACGCGGCGTCGCGGTGGGCGCAGCCGTCGGCACCGGAGTTAGCGTAGCGACGGGTGTGGGCTCCGGCTGTGCTGTCGGTTCCGGCGTTGATTGGGGCGTTGGTTCGGACTCCGGCGGCGGCACGTACGCGGGCGGCGTCCAGGACGCGCTCTCCACGCCGTACTTGGGCGCCATGTAGTCCCACACGATGCGCGACAACCTGGCCCCGAAGGAGTAGCCGATGTACTCCGTTCCGGCGCTCTGCGAGAAGTACGTGACCACGTACGCCTTCTCCGTGCCGTCCGCCCCCGTAAAGGTGACGATGCCCGCGTCGTTGTTCACCCAGCCATCGTTGTCCCAGTAGTAGCCGATCTTGTGCGCCACCGTCGCCTCGCCGGGCAGGTACTTGGGCAGGATGTACTGCACGTACCAGGCGATGTCCCGCAGCGTCTGCAATGTGTACGCCGTCCACTCCGGATTGAACAACTGCCCACTGTACAGCTTGACGAAGATGTCGTTCGTCTCCAGCGCCGTCAGGACGTTCGGTGGCGGGTCCTCGCCCCCGTAGTAGGGAACGTGATCGAAGAACGACGTCCGCATACCCCAGGAGGCCATCATCTCGCGCGCCCGCTGCACGCCGGCCGTGTAAGAGCCGAATATCACGTCCAGGAAGCTCCTGACTTCCGGCGGATAGCTGCCCCCCACACCTCGTCTGATGCTGTAAGAGACCCAGCTGGGGCTGGCGTTGCCGGCCTGAAACTCGCTCACCGCCGCTAACAGGGCGAACATGTTGATGGTGCACCCCGTCTTGTGCGGCACGTTGCCGCCTATCGATATCGTCTGGCCGGTCTGGAGGTCGGTCACGGCTACGCCTACGTCGATGCCGCCCACCTCGGCGCCGTACGCGGTTATCTCTGCCGCCAGGGCGTCCTTCAGTCCGAGAAGGTCGGTGGCGACGTCGACGTTTTCCGGTATCCCGGCCTCCGCCGCTGGCAGCGGCCCCGCCCGCTGGTCGCCGCCAATCGCCACCTGGCCAGCGTTCGCAGGCGCGCCCGGCGCCGGCGTGGGAGAGGGCGTGGGGCGGGCACCCATGGCCGCAGAAGGCACGCGCTGTGACCGCGCGGACCCCACCAACATCTCGCCGTCAGCGCTCGAGGCGGCGGCCGCCTCGTCGCTGCCGCCGGTTGAGTCCCCGTCTGTGGGGGCGACAATCAGAATGGCGCCGAGGCTGAAGGCCGCGAAGGTCAAAGCGGCCCGCAGCGCCAACGTCCGCGCGTACGCCATATTCATGCTGTCCCCAGCCGTTCCGTCTGAGCCACTCTGCCCTTTCCTAGCAAATCTCTTAGCTCCTCAGCGGGGCCTCCTGAGCACCGCGAGGGCTGCCAATACAGATAACGCAGCAAATGCTATCAGGGATACCGAAACAACCGCAAATCGCACCTCTAGCGCACGTATCCCGTCCAGAGGAGAAGATGCCACACCCCGGGTGGCCGTTGCAGCGCCCGCTTTATGGCCTCCGGCGGGACTGTTAGACTATGGGCCGTGGTCGCAAGCAAGCTCGTGCGAGACCTCCAGGCGGCAGTCGGCGCCAGATGGGTCCTGCACGCCCCGGAAGACCTACTGGTCTACGAATACGACGCGACGATCGAGCGCGGGCTGCCGGATGCGGTGGTGCTGCCGGACAGCGCGCGCCAGGTCGCCGCCGCTGTCCGCATCTCCACAAAGCACGGCGTCGCGGTCACAGCGCGAGGCGCCGGCACCGGCCTCTCCGGCGGCGCCATCCCCTGCGAGGGCGGCGTCGTCATCGTCACCTCGCGCATGAACCGCATACTGCAGCTGGACGTCGAGAATCGTCTCGCCGTGGTGGAGCCGGGCGTCATCAACCTGGACATATCGCAGCAGGCCGCGCCGCACGGCCTCTACTTCGCGCCCGATCCCTCCAGCCAGAAGGCCTGCACCATCGGCGGGAATGTGGCCGAGAACGCCGGCGGGCCCCACTGCCTGCGCTACGGCACGACGACGAACCACGTCCTCGCCCTGGAGATCGTCACCGCTGACGGCCAGATCGTCTGGCTGGGCAGTCCGGCCGCCGATCCACCTGGCTACGATCTCACGGGAGTCGTCGTGGGCTCGGAAGGCACGCTCGCCATCGTCACCAAGGCCGTCGTTCGCCTCCTCCACAAGCCGGAGTGCACCATCACACTCCTCGCCATCTTCGACGAGGTCGGTCAGGCTTCGGAGGCCGTTTCGGCGATTATCGGCGAGGGCGTTCTGCCGGCAGCCCTGGAGATGATGGACAAGAACACCATGGAGGCCGTGGAGGCGGCCGTGCACGCCGGCTACCCGCCGGACGCCGGAGCTGTTCTGCTCATCGAGGTGGAGGGTCTGCAGGAGGAGGCCCAGGAGGAGTCCGACGCCGTGCAGGCGATCTGTCGGAGGCTGGCTGCGCGAGAGGTGCGTGTCGGCCTGTCCGAGGAAGAACGGGAGCGGCTCTGGGCCGGGCGCAAGGGCGCCCTGGGCGCCCTGGGTCGGCTGGCGCCCTCATACTACATCCTGGACGGCGTCGTCCCCAGAAGCAGGCTTCCTTCGGTCCTGAGTGGCGTGTACGAGGCCTGTGACCGGCACGGCTTTCGGGTGGCGAACGTGTTCCACGCCGGCGACGGCAACCTGCACCCCAACGTGATGTTCGACGAACGCGTGCCCGGGACGACGGAACGCGTCCTGCAGCTGGGCGAGGAGATAATGCGCCTGTGCGTCGACGCCGGCGGTTCCATCACCGGCGAGCACGGGGTCGGCTACGAGAAGCGCAGCTACATGTCATGGATCTTCACGGAGGATGACCTGGAGGTGATGTCCCGCCTGAAGGCCGCCTTCGGCGCCGCCGAGCGCTTCAATCCAGGCAAGGTCTTCCCCACCTCCAAGGGCTGCGGCGAGGTCTCTTCCCGCATGCGGGCCGCCATCGCCAAGGTCGGCCCCGACGCCTACGTGTAAGGGACGCCATGGTCAAGCAAGCGTCCGTCCTCGCCGATCTGGAGTCCATCGTCGGCCGCGATCACGCCGGGGCCCCGCAGGACAGCTACCAGGTAGACGGCCTGGCGCCCCAGGTCGCCGTCCGGCCCGGCAGCTACGAAGAGGTGGCGAACGTCCTCCGCTACGCCCGCAGCGAAGGGCTGGCGGTCATCCCGTGGGGCGGCGGCACGATGATGCACGCCGGCAACGTCCCCAGCCGCTACGATATCGCTCTCAGTCTCTCGCGTCTCGACCAGCTCATCGAACACGAGCCTGCCGATCTGACGGTCACCTGCCAGGCCGGGATGGCCCTGACACAGCTGCAGCGCCATCTGGGCGCATCAGGACAACTGCTGCCGCTGGGGCCCTTTCCCGAAGCGGAGGCAACCATCGGCGGCATCCTGGCCGCCAACGCCTCCAGCGCCGTACGCTACGCCTACGGCGCCCCGCGCGACGTCACAATCGGCCTGCGGGTGGTCACCGCGGACGGACACCTCACCCGCGCCGGGGGCAAGGTGGTCAAGAACGTGGCCGGCTACGACCTTTGCAAACTCTACATCGGCTCCCTGGGCACCCTCGGCGTCATCGTCGAGGCCACGTTCAAAGTGGCGCCTGTCCCCAAAGCCCAATCCGCCGTGTCCCTGGCCTTCCCTACCCCAGCTGCCGCCTGCTCCTTCGGTACAGAACTCCTGCGACGCGGCCTGAGCCTGCGCGCGATGCAGCTTCTCGGGCCCCTGCGCGACTCCGCCATCCCTTGGCGTCTCGATCTGGACCTGGCGGGCAGCCCCCTCGCCGTGCAGCGCTCGCAGAAGGAGATCACCGCTCTGGCCGCCGGTGGCGTAGCGTCACCGGTGACACCCGACGCTGGGCAGACGGCCCCAGCGACGCTGGCATGCAAGCTCAGCGTCCTCCCGAGCCAGCTCCCAACACTCATCGCACGCCTGACTGAGCTTGACGATTTGCCGGCTATCGAGGCGCTGCCTACCATTGGCGTCCTGCGCGCCTCCTGGACGCAGATTGACGATGCGGAGGCTACGCTGGAGCGGGTACGGTCAATCGCTTCGACGCTCAACACGTCCTGCATCGTCGAGCGCTGCCCGATCGAACTGAAACGCAAGATCGACGTCTTCGGCGATGCGCCGCCATCCTTCGACCTGATGCGCCGCGTCAAAGAGCAGTTCGATCCGACCAGCGTGCTCAGCCCCGGCCGCTTCCTGGGGAGGCTCTAATGCCCGCGCGGCCGTTCTCCGGCCCGCTCGCCCCCTCTGACGCCGATCTCTCCCAGTGCGTGCGCTGCGGACTCTGCCTCCAGCACTGCCCGACTTACATCGAGACCGGACTGGAGACGGAATCGCCGCGCGGCCGGCTCTACATGATTCGAGCGATGTCAGAGGGCCTCATCGAGCCAACTGCCATCGTGGCCGGCCACATGGACCTCTGCCTGCAGTGCCGCAACTGCGAGGCCGTCTGCCCCTCCGGCGTCCCCTACGGCCGTATCATGGAGCGCGCCCGCGCGCAGGTGCTGGGCAGCGATCACGCGCCCCTCTCCTGGCGTCTGCGCGCGCTCTTCCTACGACAGGTCATCGCCAGGCCAGGCCGCCTGCGAGCGTTCGCGCTGGGGTTGCGCCTCTACCGCCGGTCTGGTCTACGCACCATCGCCGAGCGCATCCCCGTCCTGCGCGACCGCGTCCTTCTCGCCCCTACTGTAACGGGACGCCCGTTCACCCGGAGCGGGCTCCTCGCCCGGCCTGAGGGTCCGGCGACTAGACGGGTGGCCTTCCTCACGGGCTGCATCATGCCGCTGGCCTACGGCGACGTGCATCGCGCCACGGTGCGGGCGCTGGCTCGAAACGGCTGCCAGGTGGTAGCGCCGCCGGCGCAGGTATGCTGCGGCGCCCTGCACGCCCACGGCGGCGATCTCCGCACGGCGATGGCGCTGGCCCGCCGCAACATCGACGCTTTTCTTGCGGAGGAGATCGACTCCGTGGTTGTCAACTCCGCCGGCTGCGGGGCGGCCATGAAGGAGTACGGCGAGCTGCTGGCTGACGACCCCGCCTACGCCGAGAAGTCGCGCCGCTTCTCGACCATGGTCAAGGACGTCCACGAATTCCTGGTCGACTTACCGTTCCGCCCGCCCTCGGGCCGCCTCGAGATCGAGGTCACATACCAGGACTCGTGCCACCTGGCCCACGCCCAGCGCATCGCCAGCGCCCCGCGGCTGATACTGACCGCCATCCCCGGCCTTCGCCTCCTCCAGATGGAGCACGCGGACCGTTGCTGCGGCAGCGCCGGCGTCTACTCGCTAACGCAGCCGCAGATGTCGCTCCAACTCCTGGACAGCAAGATGCGGGACGTGCAGCGCACCGGCGCTTCCGTCATCGCCACGGCGAACCCCGGCTGCATGGCCCAGCTGGAGGCCGGCCTGCGTCGCCACAAGCTGCCGGGGCGCATCGTCCACGTCATGGAGCTACTGGACCTTGCCTACCGGCAGGCAGGCGAGGCCTACCGCGATTCGGGCGAGGGAGTATAATTTCCCGCGAAGGGCCCTTGGGTTCAGCCCAGCGGGATAGAGCGCCTATGCAGCCCGAAACCAAGTACGCCAAAAGCGGCGACGTCAACAT
>JBGPMY010000063.1:0-8461 GCA_041487235.1 Dehalococcoidia bacterium | reverse complement strand
CGTGCCGTCCTCCAGCGTGACGTCGATGATATCGCCGAGCTCCATCTCTCGCAGACGGTAGAAGACGCCGGGTATGGGATCGCCGGTGCGGGTCTGCCAGTCCACGTGCCCGGAAAAGACGGCGTTGTTGGACTGGCCCGGGGCGGCCGTGAACGGGTACCAGGCCACCTGGTCCGGGCGGTCAGGCACCTCTGGGTAGTTCTCTGGGGTGAGGCCTTGAGCGACGATGGGGGCGTCGATGTAGAGGCGTGGGATGGCGAAGCGCACGGGCGCCGGCGGTGGCGGTCCGGCAGGGGCGTCCCCGTTCAGGGATGAGCTATCACCGTGAGATGTTTCGTTCAGGATCTGGTCAATAGTGCCCTGCTGCGGAAGGTCGGCGCCGTCATCGCCGAGGGCTGTGAAGACGCTGACGAGCCCGACGATGAGCAGCAGCGCGGAGGCGATCAGGACGAGGAGCCCGATGGCCAGCGGACGATCCAACTTCAGCGAGAAAGGTCGCATCAAGGACAGGATACCAAGCGCCGTTCGGTGAATACAACGTGAATACTGCTGCGCGAAGGTTCTCTGGCGACCGCGCCGGCGATTTTGTGGGTAACTTTTCCACACGACATCGCGTTCTACCCATTGACGGGGCAAATAGGGTAAGATACGGGCGCAACCACCTAAGCCAAAGCAGGGGGGCTTTATGGGAGGATTGCCCCGTGAGCCCTAATAACGATGCTCACGGCGAGCGTCTGATAGTGGACGCCGCACGGGCGGGTGACGAAGCCGCTCTATCTGAGCTATACGCGCTCTATTTTCCCCGAGTGTACCGTTACATACTTGCCCGCACGGGCAATACATACGATGCCGAGGACCTGACGGAAGAGGTCTTCATGCGCGTACTGGAGGCGATTGAACGCTTCCAGTGGCGGGAAGCTCCTTTCTCGGCGTGGCTGTTCCGGATCGCGCACAACGCGGTGATCAGCCAGCGCCGAAAGGACGGGGCTCGAGGTCGATCGGCGCCGCTGGTCGAGGGTCTGGCCATCGATTCCCCGGGGCCGGACGAGCTGGTGCAGAACCGGCTGGCGCTGAACGAGATCATGGAGGCCTCCCAGAAGCTTCCCGAGGCGCAGCGACGGGTTATCGCCCTGCGCTTTGCGGCCGGGCTCTCGGTGGCGGAGACGGCTCGTGCCATGAACAAGGGCGAGGGGAACGTCAAAGTAATACAGCACAAGGCGATCGCGAAACTACGGGAGATGATGGGCCAGAAGCCTAAAGTCTATGAAGAGAAAGTTTGAGGAGATACTAGAAGAGTGCCTTTCGGCGCACCTGGAGGGAAGGCGGAGCTTTGAGGAGAGCCTTTCCCTCTATCCCAGCCTGGCCGCGGAGCTGGAACCGCTGCTGCGCACGGCGGCCAGCGTCTCCGATAGCTTTCGGGATCACAGTCCTTCCCCGTACCGCCAGGAGGTAGGCAGACAGCGCTTTCTGACCGCCGCCTCCGCGCGCGCCCTCACAAGCAGGATCAACGGCTTCGATAGAAGTCGTAGCGGCTGGGGCGTCCGCCAGTGGGGCCTGCTGGGAGCGGCCGCAGCCGCCGCCGTCACGGTCGTTCTGCTGGCCGGGCTGTCTATAGGCGGCGATGGCGGCTCCAGTACTACGGTGGGCAACGTCCCGACACCAGCCCCATCAGCATCGGCGAGGCCGGAGTTCGTCGCCAGCATCAAAGACGCCCAGGCGCACCTGAACAGGCTGAAGGACAAGACCGCCCAGGGCCAACGGATCGGGGCTGAGGATATCCAGGCCTTGGCTGAGAAGACCGAGAAGCTGGCGGAACAGGCAGTGAACGAGGAGAGCAAGGCGCAGCTGCAGCAGGTGATTCAGCAGCAGATCGTTCTGCTGCATCAGATCGCCGAGAGTCCGCCAGCAGGACAGGACGGACCGGTGCGGAACGTGCTCAGTCTCACGGAAGACCTGGCCAAGAAGTGGGGGATACCGATCTTCACCACCGGCGCTACCCCTGCCAGCGGTACGCCGACGCCCACGCCGACAAGCCCGCCGGTTGGGACGCCCATTCCTGTTCCCACGGCGGAACCGACGGCCACGCCCGCGCCGGAGGGGACGCCCGCACCGTCGCCGGTGGGCTCGCCCGATTCGTCGACGCTGCCGACGCCGGCCCCGGTTCGGGTGCCGCTGTCGGCGCCGTAGGGCCGCCCGCGGGCCGCACGGGGAGCTTCGTTTGACAGGCGAAGGGCGCGGACATAGAATGAACTCCCCAGCATGGCAGACGTAACGCTCTCCGAAGCCGCAGCAAAATTCGCTGTGGTAATTAAGGACCCCTCTCGACAGTCCGGCATAGCCGAGCTGAACCGCTTCGTCCGCTGGTACGGGCCGGGGCGTCCTCTAACGCGAATGCGCGGGCATGACGTCTCCCTGTACGCGGACGTCCTGGGGCCGGCCACGCCGGAAACGAGCCGCAGGGCCGACCACATCCGCGCCTTCCTGGCTTTTCTGAAGAAGGAAGGTCTGCTGCAGACCAACCTGGCGCCTCACTTACGCTTGCGCAAGAGCGGCAGGACGCGGAGCGGCGCCGCGCTGCAGGAGCAGGCCAACGTCGAGCTGACGAAAGAAGGCATCGATTCGTTGAAGGCGGAGCTAGAGTTGCTGATCGCACAGCGGCTGGTGGTGCGCGAGGAGATCCGGCGAGCGATGCTGGACAAGGACTTCCGGGAGAACTCGCCGCTGGACGCTGCCAAGGACAAGCAGGGCCACCTGGAGTCGCGCATCCGCGACATTGAGGCGATGCTAAAGCGAGCGGTGGTGGTGGTAGGCGCCAACAGCGGACGGGTGCAGGTGGGCGCCACGGTGCTGGTCAGGAACCTGGGCAGCGGCGCCAGTACGCGCTACCTGATCGTGGGCCCGACGGAGGCGAACGCCGCCGACGGCAAGATATCCAGCGTCTCGCCGGTGGGGAAGGCGCTGTTGCAGCGGGGAGTGGGAGACGAGGTGGAGGTGTCAGCGCCGGCGGGCGTACTGCGCTTCAAGATCGAAGAGATTCAGGGCTAGTCGCGCGTCATCCGCCGCGACTGTTTCTAGCGGCGACGCAGAATTCGGGGAAGCAGGTCTTCCGGGCCGCTGGCCACCGTGTAGTGGTCGTTGATCTCGACCTCGTCGTAGCCGGCGACGTAGCGCCAGGTGCGGATGCCGACGACGGGAACATCCAGGCGGCGACAGAGGCTCAGCGCCTCGTCGCCCTTGCCCACGGGGACGTAGAGGTACAGCGGGGCCAGCTCCGAGTAGGGTAGCCATTCGTAGCGGGCGACGGCTTCGCGCACCGTCTCGTTGGTCTCCACCTCGGCGACGATCTTGGCGTTGTTCTCCGGGTGCTGGACGACGACGATGTCCGGGTAGGCGACGCTGCCGTCCGTCCTTCCCGGGAAGGACACGCCCATGGCGCGCTGCGGGTGATTGGCGTAGGTCTTGTAGTCGCGGTACTTCTCCGTGGGGAAGGCGAAGCGGGCGCGGGCGATGTCGCGGACGGCGCGCGCGTGGATCGTCTCGCGGGCCTCGCTGCGCAGGGCGGCGGTGGGCGGCACGTAGGCGCGGGGCTGGCCGGCGGGTGGGCGGGGGCCCATCACCTGCGCCAGCAGGAGGGACCTGGGCAGGTTGCCCATGAGCTTGGACGCGGCGCGGCCCACGGCGTCGCCGTCCGCCTCTTCCGCTGGTCTGGTCTCTTCGGCCATCTAACGCTTCTCCGAGTCCGCGGTCACTTACGCTGCTGAAAGTATCTACGGCGTGCCCCGCTGGGGCAAGTTTGACGTTGAGAAGCACCGCCAACAGGCGCATAATCGAGGTGAGCTTGCGGGCCACTGACGGATCGCGATTCATAGCCGACACGGAGGAAGGTCATGAGCTTTCTGAGCCGTTTGTTCGGGCGCAAACGGGCGCCGGCAGCCAGCCAGGCTGAGGTCGTTCAGCGGGAGTGCCCGCATGTGGCGTTGGTCCCGCACTGGGATAGCGCTGGCGATATGGGCAAGGCGGACAAGGTAACCTCGTACTCGTGCGAGGCCTGCAAGGGGACATTCCCCCGGGAGGAGGGCGACCGGCTGATGACGGAAGCGAAGGCGCGGTTGCACATCGCGGAGGAGGAACGGCAGGCGAGGCAGTAGAGGCGAATGAGACTGCACGGGGTTACGCACAAACGGGTGGCCTTGGGGCTGATCGGCACAGCCCTCGTCGCCGCGATTCTGCTGGGCGGCCTGGGCCTCAGGCTCGCCAGTGGCGACCGAGATGATCGCATCTCCCCTGAGCGGCAGGCGGTATTTGACAGGGAAGACGCCGAGCGCGCCAAGGCTCTGACAGAGCCGATACCGTCACCGTTTGGAGAGGACTCTCCGATCGTCCGGCATCTCGAGGACCTTCTGGCCCTATCTCAGGCCTCACCAGTGCCCGATGCAATTGTGCGTAGACCCGCTGGGGCCGGAATTATCGTGGAGAACGGCCAGGCGCCGCTTGCTGGTCAGTTTTATCACGGTGAGAATTCGTGGTACGAGACCAAAGGCGGCCAGAAGATCGTCGTTTATGCTGGCTCTACGCGCGACGAGCCGCCGCGCGGAGTGCTTGTAGTGCACGTCGATACGGTGGATGGGAAGATCGTTTCTGATGCCGGAGGGTCCTACCTGGCCCCCTACGGCGCCGGCGCGCTCCGCATCGTAAGCGCCGAGGGCGAAGTGCTGACGCTGCAGGCGGCGGACGGCGCCAAGCTGCTGTTCGACGTGGCGTCGCGGCGGTTCCTGTCGCCGGAGACGGGTGAGCCGCTGGCCACGCCGCAGCCCCCAACGCCCTCACCCACGCCGAAGACAGGTCGCTACGGCAGCTCGGCCGGCGCCATCGCCACCGTCGGGATCGACGCGGGCAGCTTGGCCAACTCCGCCACGTCGCTGGGCGCGCGAGAGGCGTGTAGCAAGCTGGCGTTGGGCGACACGGTCACTATCGACATCACGGTTGACGGGGTGCCAGCCGTCCTCGGAGAAGACGGCGGCGGCATCATCGGCTTCCAGTTCACGCTGGTATACGATCCGTCGAAGGTGAAGGTCATCGCGTCCGATACGAAGATGCTGCTGGCCGCCAACGAAGGCTCGTCCGCCGTGTCGCTGGGAGACACCACGCCGGACGCTGACGGCAGCTTCGTCGTGGCGGTGGCAGACTTCAGCGCGTCGTCGAAGGCTGTGGAGAGCGGGTCTGGTGTGCTGGCGCGGATCACGCTGGAGGGCGTCGGCGCCGGGGTCAGCGCCCTCACGCTGGAGGGGTTCAGCGGGGTGAACGCGCCAGCGCCGACGGGCGTCAAACTGGTGGACGCCGCCAACAACGTCTACGCGGTGGACAATGTCCTGAGCGCCCAGGTGGCTGTGGACGCGCCCTGCCCCTAGGGCGTGGCAAGCCCGGACCGACGCGTGGTGTTGTACGCGACCACTGAGGGTCGGCCCTACGGTGCGTCGCACGGCGGCCTAAGAGACGGTGGCGCCGATGGGCGGGCAGTTGGGGCCGAGAAGCGAGGGGAGGCTGGCGACGTGGCGCAGGATGGTCAGGGCGTCCACGGCGTCGGTGTCGCCGTTGCAGTCGACGTCCGTGCCGGCTTCACATACGGATGCGGGCAGGAGGTGGGCGACGAGGCGGAGGATGAGGAGGGCGTCCACGGCGTCGATGTGGCCGCTGCAATCGATGTCGCCGGACAGCCAGGGTTTGAGTGTCGGCGTGGGCGCCTGTGGCGGTGAGGGAGCCGGCGGGACGGTCGGCGTCGCGGTGGCCGTGGGAGCGGGAGTCGGGGAGGGCTTCGGGGATGGCGTGACGGTGGCCGTCGGCGCGGGAGTTGGCGTGGGGACCGGCGTTGGCTTGGGGGATGGCGATGGTGTGGGCGAAGGGGCGGGCGTCGGCGAAGGCGTCGCCGTGGGCGACGAGGCGGGCGTGGACGTGGGCGTCGAGGACGAGCCGCTGCCGGCCTGGGCGGTGGCGGAGAAGGCGGAGTCGCCGTTGGTGTTGAAGGATCGGAGCTCGTAGCAGTAGGTCTGGCCGGGGGCGAGGCCACCGCCGTAGTAGTCGTCCGTGTACGTGAGGACATCGTTGTCGACGGTGTCCAGCAGGGCGAAGTCGCCGGCGGAGGCGGCGGCGCAGCTCTTGGCGGCGCGCCAGATTTCGAACCCCATCTCGCCGGAGACGTTGCCCCAGTTGAGGACGACGGAGGCCCCCGGCGTGGTGGTCAAGCCGGAGGGCGCGGCCGGCGGCGAGCCGCCGGCCAGGGGATAGAGGGCGGAGGCGCCGGAGGCGTCGTCGGCGCAAGGGGTGTGCTGGAGGCCGCCGTAGCTGGCGTCCATGACCGGACAGTTGAAGGGGGCGCCGCAGCCGCCGTTGCTGGAGGGATGGCCCAGACCCATGACGTGACCGTACTCGTGGAGGAGGACGGTCTCCAGGTCCACGAAGCCGTCGCAGGTGCCGGTGCCGTCGGCCTTCCAGTCAGTGCCCCAGTGGTCGGTGTCGATCTCGACGTCGGCGTCGATGATGACGGCGCCGCTGAAGCAGCTGTAAGTGACGGCCAGGGTGCTAGGGCCGTGGGAAGGGTCGGCGATGCCCCAGGTGGTGTCGAAGAAGCCGTCCGGGCCGCCGAAGGAGCATCCGGCGTCGCCGCTGGTGCGGCCAGTGTTCTGGAAGGGCCCGAAGGCGACGAAGGAGGTGGCGACGTTCTGCCAGGCGTGGTAGGCGTTGGCGGCGGCGATGCGCGTCTGCTGGGCGGTCAGCTGGGGCGGCCGGTTAGTGATGGGGTTGACGAAGAAGGGCAGAGGGATGTCGCTGGTGCTGAGCTGGCGGCCCAGCGTGGCGTACGAGCTCTCTACGGCGGTCGGCGTGCCGTCGACAACGAGGGGGTCGTCTTCGGGCGACAGACGGCCGTGGTTGGCCTCCCTCACCTTGTCTCGCAGGTGGTCGAGGGTGAGGTCGGGGCGGACGACGGTGTCCGCGCCGCTAACGTCCAGCTTGCTCTGGAAGCCCTCGCTAGGGACGATGGCCTGCGTCCCATCGATGCGCGCGAAGACGACGACGCGCTCGCCGGCGGTGAACTCGGGGCTGGTGCCGACTTCGAGCGTGTAGCCGCCGAAGTCGCCGCCGGGGATGGTCAGGGTGACGGGCGGCGCGTCGGCCACGCCTTTCGGGCCGATCTTGAGCACCTGCTCCGGAGCGATGTCGACGCGGGTGACGATGTTGTGGCCTTCCGTCAGACACGACTGGAGCTGGCGCACGGTACCCACGAATACGATGTCCGATTCGTCGGTCATCTGGTCCAGGGAGACGGGAAACATGAGGCCGCCGGCGCCTTCAGTGTGGGATGAGCCAGACGTGCGAGGCGCCTCACAGCGCTCGGTAGGAGACGCGGCGCTGCTGTCGCCGCCGCCGGCGGCCGCGAAGAGCGCGGCGACGGCCAGTAGGACAGCGGCGCCTGCGAAGAGAGTACGGGCGCGCTTCATTGCGGTATCGGGGTCGTAAGGCATCGTCCCCCAGAGTTCCAATCGTAATTGCGTTCTGTGCCATAAAGAAGGACGGGGCGCCGTGAAGCGCCGTTACCGGCGGAAGTGAAGAGCGGGTCTTGGTTGGCGCCGCCTAATCGAGACGCATCGCGGCCGCGATGCGGCCTCCCGACTGCGCGGCGACAGCCAGACAGCGGTATAATGGGCGCCATCTTGAGGCAGGAGAGGTGCAAATGATCGAGGCAAGATTTGCGGTGTCCAGTCCAGAGGATGTGGGCATAGACAGCGAGCGGCTGGAGGCGGTGTTTGCGCGGGCGAAACGAGATGTGGACGAAGGGGTGCTGCCCAGTGCGCAGGTGGCCGTGGCCAGGCGCGGGAAGCTGGCCGGGATGAGGACGTACGGCCGGGCAGTGCAGGGCGGCGTCGAGAAGCCGGCAACGGACGAGACGCTGTACTGCATCTTCTCGTGCACGAAGGCTGTGGTCGCGGCGGCGGTGTGGCTGCTTTTCGAAGAGGGCTTGCTCAAGCTGGAGGAGCGGGTGGCGGAGATCGTTCCGGAGTTCGGGACCAACGGCAAGGACGTGGTGACGGTGGAGCAGGTGCTGCTGCACACGAGCGGGTTCCCCTACGCGCCGTTCGCGCCTGAGCACTGGGGGGACCGCGCCAAGCTGCTGGAGGCGTTCGGCCGCTGGCGGCTGAACTGGGCGCCGGACAGCCGCTTCGAGTACCACGCCACGTCCGCGCACTGGGTGCTGTCGGAGATCATCTACCGGCGCACCGGGATCGACTACAAGACGTTCATTGGCGAGCGAATCACGGGGCCGATGGGGCTGGACGGTCTGTTCGTGGGGGTGCCGGAGGAGTACGACAGCCGGGTGGCGGAGGTGGGCTGGGTGGGCGAGCCGGTGGAGCCGCCGGGCGGCTGGGGCGAGGTGACGCCGGAGGCGATCCTCAACTTCAACCGGCCT
>JBGPMY010000062.1:0-8548 GCA_041487235.1 Dehalococcoidia bacterium | reverse complement strand
TGGAGCCGGACGCCAAGAGGACGCTGCAGACCGCCGCCATCATCGGCAAGGACTTCGCGCTGCCGCTGCTGGAGCGCGTCAGCGACCTGCCACCAGAGGGGCTGGCGACCGCCCTGGACGCCCTCAAGGACGCCGAGTTCATCTACGAGCAGTCCATCTACCCGGAGGTGGAGTACACCTTCAAGCACGCCCTCACCCAGGAGGTGGCCACCCAGAGCCTGCTGGCCGAGCGACGGCGGGGGCTGCACGGGCGTGTCGGGGAGGCGATCGAGAGCCTCTACCCGGCGCGCATCGACGATCATGTCGGCGCCCTGGCCCACCATTTCGCCCAGAGCAACGACCGCGAGAAGGCCGTGCGTTACCTGCACATGGCAGGCGTCCGCGCCGCCCGCCTGGGGGCTATAGCCGAGGGGAAGAGGCTCCTGGAAGACGCCCGAGTCCGTGCTCGCCAGCTGCCGCCGACCGAGCAGCGGGACCGCCGCCGCATGGACATCCTTCGGGCGCTAGCCTTCATCGAGATCCCGTTGCTGGAAGAAGGGTGGGAGATAAACCTCGACGGGATCGATGAAGAACTCACCGAACTGGCCGGTTCCCTGGAGGCTCTCACGGAGCTAGCCCCAGTCTACAGCTTCCGCGGTCTCAGCTTGAGCTTCATCCAGGGAGCTGAAGGAGCGCTCCGCTGCGCCGAGAAGGTCCGCTCCCTGACTGGGCGCATCCCTGATGAAGAGGTCCAGTGGCATGCTGGCTTTGCTGAGATGGCGGCTGTTTACGTGCGGGGAGAATTCCGTGCATGCCTGGCGAAGCTGCGCGAGCTCCTGGCGAGACCCGACGTAGACCGTATGGCTCCGCCCTCGGAATTGGCCTTGGTTTCAGTCGCTGCCGGCCTTGCTTTCAGAACCACGTCCTGCCTCAACCGGCTCGGCGAGTTCGAGGATGTGGAGCCGCTCCTCGCCCGGTTCCGTGCAGAAGTCGCAGCGGGAGAGACACCCGGCGGCCTCGGACTGTTGCGCATCATCGAGGGTAATCATCTCCTGGCACGGGGGGAGTCTGAAGCGGCGGTGCGGCTTCTGGCGGAGTCCGTCACCCATTACGAGCAGGCGGGTTTCCGGCGTGGTTCGGCAATGGGCCGTCAAAGGTTGGGAGAGGCGCTGATCGAGATGGGCCAGTTCCAGGAGGCGCGCGAGGCGCTCAGCCAGGCGCTGGAGATCCTGGGAGGCAGGGACTGGGCCTCGGCGAACGTGCTGCCCCAGCGCGCCCGCGCCTACCTGGGAGCCGGTCAGATCGCGGAGGCGCGACGGGACGCGGAGGAGGCGCTGACTATGATGAGCCAGTTCGAGAACCGCGCCGGCGAAGGGGAGGCGCACCTGTCGCTGGCCCTCGTTCACGCCGCCTCGCAGCCGCCGGACTACGAAGCGGCTGAGCGGGAGTTCGTGGAGGCCGAAGAGTGCCTCCGCCAATGCGAGTACCGAACGGAGCTGGCGCTGGCCCTGCGCCGCCACGGGGAGATGCGCCTGAAGACTCAGGGCCAGGCGGCCGCGGAGCCGCTGCTGCGGGAGTCGCGCGACCTCTACGCCTACATGGGCCGCCAGAACGACGTCGAGGCGATTGACGCGCTCCTCGAAGGTCGGTTGGCAGGCGAGTCGCCGGCGGCAACCCCCGGTTGACCAGCCCGCCACATGCGCGGCATGGTCCTGTCTGCCCCCGGGGCGGCGCCTCCCGTTCCGGCCAGCTGCAGGGGCCACATGAGCTAGGGTTCGACGCGCGTGATGCCGGACACCTTGTCGAAGTCGGCGTCGTAGCTGTATATGCGGTCGAGCCCGCGCTTATGCATGACCACGGCGTTGTACGCATCCACGAAGTCGATTCCAGTCTCAGCGAAAGAGTCAAGCGCCGCGACAACGAGCGGCTTGTCAGGAAGGCGGATGCCGCCGATGGCGAGCAGGCGGACCAGCAGGTCGCGGACCTGGCGCGGCCGCAGTCGCTGGTGCGACGACAGGAACCAGACGACCTCGGCGACAACGAGGTCCGAGGTCTCGACAGTCTCCTGGCGGTTCTCCACTTTCCTCAGGAGGGCGAGGGATCGCTCTGCCTTCTCGCCATCTTCTCCGGTTAGGAAGTGGATGATGACGTTAGCATCCAGGAATGAGGCCACTACCGTCCCATCTCGCGCAAGGTGTTCTTGGTGGCGTCCTCGATGAACTGCTTTCGCAGCTTCTTGAAGTCGATGGGTCTTGGCCCCCTGTACTTGACAGACCCGTACAGCTGATCGACTACGCTCTCCGCCGGCCGGATCGTCGCCACGCCATCGGCGAGCATGAACGCGACGCGATCTCGCGCCTTGAGCCCGAGGGCGCGGCGGATTTGGACGGGGATGGTGACTTGCCCCTTGCTAGTAACGGAGGTAACGATCTCTTTCATGGTAATGCCTCATTCACCAGTAATGCCTCACTCAGCAATCTTACCCTAGAGACAGCGGTCTTATCAACGCCCATCCACCTCCAAGCGCACCCCACGATCGAGTCTGCCCCCCGCTTTCGCCCATCTCTAACGGCGCTTGTATTGGCTCCGCCGCACGGCTTGTGCCACTATTGCGCCCATGACGACGAAACCACGAGCGTCGCTTCTCGCCGCGCTCCTGGCACTGGCGGCGGTGGCGCCGCTCGTGGCGTCCGGCGCGCAGCCGGCGCCGGCCGCGACCACGGTCATCGCCATCGACGCCGATCCCAGCGGGAACGACCCGCGCGCCGTCGGCAGCATCGAGGGGTGCGTATCCGCCTCCGTCGGCCAGCCCCTCCTGATCGACGTCGTCCTTCCTGCACCCGGCGTCGCGGCGGACAGGGGACTCTCCGGCTTCCAGTTCACCCTCGCCTACGACCCCACCATCGTCTGGGTCGGCGAGGAGGATAACAGCATGCTGCTGGCCCAGGCGCAGGGCAGCTCGCTCGTTCCTATCTCCGACCAGACCCCTAATAAGACGGGCGAATACCTGTCGTTGGTGGTGGACTTCGGGCGAGAGGGGATCGAGCCCAGCGGAGCGTCGGAGACCGGGCCCGGCGTTCTCTCGCGGATAACGCTGCTTCCCCAGAAGAGTGGGGTCTCCAGTCTGGTCGTGCGGGACGTCATCCTGCTGGACGAGGCGTCGCAGGATATAGCGGTGGAGCCTGCAGCAGCCGTCACGCTATCCGTTGGCGCGCCATGCTTCGCGCCGACACCATCGCCGGTGAGCTCGACCCCGGCGCCCGCCGCCCCATCCGCGGCGGACGCCCCGACAGTGCGGGGTTTTGCGCAGACTGGCGGGCCGCTGCCAGAGGACGCGGCCACCTCCTGGCGGCTCGTCCTGGCCGGCGCGAGCGCTGCTGCCACCGGGGCGGCGGCTCTGCTCTGGGTCGTGTGGCACGCCGTAAGAACAGCTCACTTGAGTGCAACCGCTGACGACGCGCGGAATTCTTCCGCGCGCGACTAGTCAAGGCGGGGATTCGCAATATACTCTTAATAGAGCCAGCGAGAACACAGTACGGCTGCGGCACGAACAGCGATGACAGGGGAAGCGATCTCAAGCGTCAGAGGCGTGGCGGCATCGCCGCCGGTAGAGCTCGACTACGAGGTGGACCTGGTGCGCCGCGCCAAGGCGCGCTCGCAAGAGGCCTGGACGGAGATCTACGAGCGGAACTACGCGAAGCTCTTCCGCTACGCGCAGGCTAGAGTCGGTGAGCGGCAGACAGCGGAAGACCTTACGGCCTCCGTCTTCCTGGAGGCGCTGAAGAGCATCGATTCATACAGGAACCGCGGGAAGCCGCTACTGGCCTGGCTCTACACCATCGCGCGCAACGTGGTGAACTACCACTACCGCTCCTCGTTCAGAAAGAGGCCGCCCGGCCGCGCGGCAGATCCCGAACAGGTTGCCGGCATTCAAGAGACCGCCGGAGGAGACGATCCGGGCGCAGAAATCGACCGCTGGGACCTGCAGGACGCCGTCCGCCACCTGACCGACGACCAGCGAGAGGTGATTATCCTCCACTACTACGTCGGGCTGACCACGCCGGAGGTAGCGCGGGTTGTCGGCAAGCACGAGCGCGCCGTCTACTCGCTGCAGACGCGCGCCATCCAGGCCCTGCGCCGGCGGCTGACCTGAGTTGTCAAGAAAGCCGGCGCGGGCCGAATAGTTCAGGTTACGCGGAGCAATAACCTAACCAGAGTACGAGACGGAGACCGAATGATGAAAAAGTCGCTCGAGGAAGTTCTCAGGCAGTCTCTGCAGCGGCTGGAAACGTCCGGCGGAGATATCGACGCTGCGCTGGCCGAACATCCGCAACACGCCGAGGAGCTGCGCCCCCACCTGCGGGTCTGGGCTTCGCTATCGTCAAGGCCTAAGGCCGAGGCGAGCCAGTCCGGTTTCGCGAAGGGGTTCAGCCAGCTGTCCTCTGCGGTCTCCAGGGAGCAAGAGCAAGGAGGTAAGAAGCTCATGAACGATCTCTCCAGGTCAGGAAGCTTTGCCCTCAAGCTGCTGGGCAGCACCGCCGTCGTGGCCGGGCTGGCCCTGGGCATCGCCCTCTTCTCGGGCAACGCGCACGTCCAGTTAGGTTCAGAGGCCCAGGCCGTGCCGAGTCACCCCTGTTTGGACCAGGTGCTGGGCGGCCTCGACGGGCAGCCGGGCTTCACCCTCCAAGACCTCATCGCCTTCAAGATCGCCTACAAGACCCAGAACCTGGACCCCAGGTACGATCGCAACGGCGATGGCAGGGTGGGCCTGAAAGACGTGCTCATCTATCTGCACGAGCTGAAGCTCTGCTTCCAGACCAACCCGCCGCCGCCATGAGGCCTGAGCTCGCCCCCTAGACAATCCCTTAGCTTGCATTAGAATAGCTGTGAGGGGGAGGATATAGTCCTTCCCCTCATCTGATATTCTGAACCGATGAAGAGCCGATCGTTCGTCGCCGTCGCCGTCCTCGCCGCTCTCGTCGGGGCTCTACTGGCCTCGCCGCAGGAGCCCCACGCGGCCTCAATCCCCACCGTCAGCGTCGATACCGAGATCAGCGGCAATAGCGCCATCACCGTCGGCGCCGTTGATACCTGCCAGAGCGTCGCCTCCGCCGCCGGGCCCTTCAGTGTCGATATCGTGATCCAGAACGTCATTAGCCTCTCCCAGTTCGAGGCGGACCTCCTCTACAACGGCGCCGTCCTGACGGTTGTAGACCCCGTGGCGTCCGAGTTCATCCTGGCCGAGCCGTTCTTCCCGCCACCCATAGTCTTTGACCTGAGCGACACGCCGCCTGATGACGACGGCGTCTTCCACATCTCGCTGGCGTCCAGCGGCAGCGGCGGCGGCAACGGCGTCATCGTGCGCTTGACGCTGCAGCCCAACGCCCCCGGCACGTCCCACCTGAAGCTGGACAGGGTGTCGATGCAAGACTTCAACGAAAGCCCGCTGCAACCGCTGGACGGTCAGGGATTCTATACCGGCCCGGTCAACGACGGCAGGATCGTGGTCGATGGGGCGTGCGTGCCGGACGCCGACGGCGATGGCGTATCCGACGCCAGCGACAACTGCCCCTACTGGCGCAACCCGTCTCACAACACGCCCCCCTGGCCGCTAGCGGCCAGCGACCCGGACTGTGACGGATTCTCGACAGCGAACGAGACCACCGTCGGAGTGCGTCCGAGCCGCGCCTGCGGGGGCTTGGCCTGGTCGCCGGACTTCGACGACAGCCGTGAGGTGGACGTCAGCGACGTGCTGTTCATGAAGCCCGTCTTCGGCGGCAGCGTCCCGCCCATCTCACCGCGATACGACCTGGCGCCGGACGGCAGCGTTGACATCAGCGACCCGCTGGTGCTGAAGATGTTCTTCGGCGCTACCTGCACTCCGTAGGAGCGCTCCGCGCGAGACATGGGACAGGAGAGATGAGACAGGCCGCGTCGTGCCTTTTGCCTCGTGTCTCATGTCTCGTCCTTCTCCTCCTGCTGGCGCTCGAACGCTCAGGCGGCGGCGCGCACGCCTCCAGCGCGGACTACATCCGCGGCAACCTGACGCTCCTTACGAGCAACGGCGCCCGGGTCGACTGGTCGCCGGACGGCGGCACGATCTACTTCGATCGCCGCGGCGCCGACGGCTACTACGACATCTGGCGCATGAACCCCGACGGCACCGGACAGGCCTGCGTCACCTGCGATCACCCGCAGCTGCCCAACCGCAACCAGGGGAACCCGCAGATAGACCCCACTGGGCGCTACCTGGTGCTGCAGGCGGAGAAGGCATCGCACGCCTTTACGCCCACCTACCTCACGGAGCCGGGCATCGGGCGCTTCAACGATCTGTGGGTCCTGGACCTGCAGTCGAACAACGCTGACCCGCTCACGAACGTCAGCCCCACCGGCGTGTCGGGCCTCCTGCACCCACACTTCAATCACAGCGGGACGAAGCTAATGTGGAGCAACATCGAGGGGGCCGGCGCGGAGTTCGACAACATGGCGATCCTCGTCGCCGATTTCGTCGCCACGCCGCAGCCGCACCTGGAGAACCCCGTCGCCTACAACCCCGGGCCCAACCCCGGCTGGATGGAGACGCACGGCTGGGGCCCGGACGACTCCTGGATCTACTTCTCCTGCACGCCGCTGGCCGGCATGGAAGACGTCAACGCTGACACCTGCCGCATGGACTTCGCCAACCCCACGCAGGTGACGCGGCTCACCTTCAGCTCCGGCCTCAACGGCGAGCCGGCGGAGTGGGATGAGCACGCCCACCTCTCGCCGCAGGGCGATAGCATCGTCTACATGTCCAGCCGCCCCTACCCGGCGCCCCCTTACCTGCAGACCGTGGCCCAGCTGAAGACGGACACCTGGCTGATGAACGCGGACGGCAGCGGCCACGGCCAGATCACCTTCTTCAATCAACCCGGGCATCCGGACAACATCGGCGAGCGGGCCATCGTCTCCGACATGGACTGGAACCCGGACGGCACGCGGCTGGTGCTACGCGTGCAGTTCCGCGACAGCCCGTCCAGCCCCAACCGCATCTACGCGCTGGACCTGTGCGCCGATGCCGACGCCAACCAGATCTGCGACGCCATGCAGCTGCCGTACCCGCCGGACGCTATCGACGTGCAGACTGGCGCCATCCTGCCGCAAGACGATCTCACCTTCAGCTCCATCCGTTACCTGCCGTCGCAGCCGCCGGTGGGCGCTCAGTGGTACCCCGAAGTCTTCGCCCTGGACGTGGGCACCATGCAGTACCACCGCATCACCTACATGGACGAACAGGCGCTGCGCCACATGGCCGTATCCCCGGACCACCGCAAGCTGGCCATCACTCGCGCCCCGTCCGACACCAACGGCAACGGCGAGCTGGAGGAGTTGGACAACCAGGTCGTCTGGATAATCGACCTCGTCGCGGGCAAGGCCTGGCCGCTGACGGAAGCCGGGGCCAGCGGCGGCGCCGGCGGGGTGGACTGGCTGGACAACCAGACCGTCATCTTCGCCTACAAGCCGCCCGGCGGCGCCCTGCAGGACATCGCCAAGGCCGACTACCGCACGCGGG
Source organism: Dehalococcoidia bacterium (assembly GCA_041487235.1). Taxonomy (GTDB): domain Bacteria; phylum Chloroflexota; class Dehalococcoidia; order SM23-28-2; family RBG-16-64-32; genus JBGPMY01. Next base: position 1,017 of record JBGPMY010000062.1, on the reverse strand, counting down.
CGCGCACCATACTGACGAACACACCGATGATCGGCGAGACAGACGTCGGCGCGTCCGCCGGCGGCACGCTGATCACCTACATCGCCGTCGATACTGCCGAGGTGCTGGCCGTCGACCAGTACGGGCCGATTCTCAAGGGCAAGGTGTGGCTGATGAACGCCGACGGCAGCAACCAGCGGCGCATCACGGACGGCGGGCCCATCGTTGGTAGGGCCGGCATGATCTCCGCCGGCGATTTCGACCCGGAGCTAGCGCCCGACAACAGTAAGGTCGTCTTCGGCCGGACCACAGCTCTGGGCACGAACGACATCGATCCCTCGGACGGGGTCCCGCCGGCCGGCACCGACCGCATCTTCACGGCGGACGTGAGCACACTGGCCGTCACCGAGCTGACCCAGAACAGCAGCGTGGCGCTGGTCCCCGACTGGGCGCCCGACGGCACGATCTACTTCAGCGAGGTCGCCATCACGTCCGAGCACTTCCCAAACCCGTACCTGGGGCTCGCTAGCACGACGGAATCCGGCGGGCTTACCCGAATGGAGCCATTTCCGCCTCCGGAGCTGTGGAAGGGCGCGTTTATCGCCAAGCTGATCCCGGCCCGAGATACGGACGGCGACGGCTACCTGGACAGCGTTGACGGCTGCCCGGCGACGCCGACGGTCTGGCCGACGCCCTTTGGCGACGGCGACTGCGACGGCTTCACTAGCGTGGATGAAACTGCGATCGGCACGTTCCCGCAGACGGCCTGCGGCGCCAGCGCCTGGCCACCGGACTTCGACGACAACCAGACGGTGGACATCAGCGACACCCTGGCCCTCAAGCCGGTGTTCGGCGCGACCGTGCCGCCGGCCTCAGCGCGCTTCGATCTGGCGCCGGACGGCAGCATCGACATCAGCGACGTGCTGGCGCTGAAGCCGTTCTTCGGCGCTATGTGCGCCTAGACGAAGGCCTGACTACCCGCTCGTGGTGAGCCTGCCTGCCCTGAGCGCAGCGAATGGGTCGAACCATGCGGTTGCT
>JBGPMY010000061.1:0-8682 GCA_041487235.1 Dehalococcoidia bacterium | reverse complement strand
TTCGGCCGCGCTCAGGACAGGCATAGCGTTTGATCGCCCGAGATCGCTCCGGCGTAGGAACACCGGCGCGACTGCGCCCTCCCGCCGCTTGGCGCGCTGCCCGGCCCCGCTGCCCCTTCGGCTGCGCTCAGGACAGGCCTCCAGCACGCGGAACACGGTGCGCCGCGATACGCTGAACCGCCCCGCGAGGTCGTCTACCGGCACGCCCTTCAGACGCAGCCGGACGATCTGCCGATCGCGGTAGGCGTTGAGCAGAGCCCGCAGCCCGCCAGGCTCCTCGTAGCGGCAGCGCGGCAACGGGCAACTCAGGCACGTTGGATGGATATCGCAGCCGTCATCCCGGTAGCGGGTATACTCCGGCAGGGCGTCCGCGCGCACTCGCTTCGGAGAGAGCACGGTGGCCACGACAACCGGCCCTTCCGATCCTTCCCTGGAAGGACTCAGGACAGGCCCTTCGACTCCGCTCAGGACAGGCATCTGTAGCTGTCTGGCTGTGGCAACTGGTGACATGGAATCCCCCTTTCGTCTCCTGCAGCTTCACAACACTCGCTCAGTTCCAGGCTGGCATTCGCCCGCGGGCGATTCGCGGCCTCGTGTCCAGATCGCGGCCGGCTTCCACCACGAGCGACAGGCTCATCAGGTAATCGTCGTGCCCGTCCGAGGGCGCGACGAAGAAGTTCATCGTCTGGTTCGGGCGATAGGCGACGCGGGCCAGCTCCATCTCTCGCCAGAAGGCCGCGTATTGCTGAGAACCGTCGGCGGCGTAGACCTTGAGCCTGCCGCCGTTGACCGCCGCCATCAGCCCGTAGCCCAGCTTGGACTTGGATTCCGCCGTGAAGCGCAGCGGCCGGACGACTTCCCGACCCAGGGCCCTGCTCAGCAGCCTGGCCAGCGTTTCGCCCAGTCCGCTGGCGTCAACGACCAGCCGGCGCACGCGCCACACCCCACCCAGCACGTCGGCGAGCCGCGCAAACAGGGTGTCGTGCGCCTCGCCGGTGAACGCCAGGTGCTCCACCACCTCCAGCCGCGGCTCCTGCAGGAGCGCATCCGACGCCGGAAAGACCACTCGGGCGATCGTGAGGACCGTGGCGTCGTGCTGCGTCTCGCGCCTCAGGCCGTCCGTTTCGTCGAACTGCTGTCCGCCCAGGTCCAGGCCGGCTACGTACGTCTCGTCTTCCGTCAGCGTGCGCTGGCGCAGGTGCCGGCCAGCCAGTTGCGCCCGCTGAGCGGGGTCGAACAGGCGGCCGCCGCCGGAAACCGTTCTTATGGCGTACTGCGTCCGGAACAGCGGGTGGTTCTCGCCCAGGCGTTGGCGCTCTCCTTCCACGAACCGTCCGTAACCTGGGTTGAACTCCGCTACTGCGGTCCAGTCCGCACAGAAGTGCCGCCGCGTCCCGTCCTGCCGTTCCAGCTCCAGGTTCGTCTCCACGGCCCGCGCCAGTAGCGTCAAATCGTCCCAGGGAGTGCCGTAGTAGACGATCGTTGCGCCGGCGGGCGCGGCCATCGGCCGGAACTCCCGGTCGAACTTGTCGGGGGAGACGTCCTGCGCCTCGTCCACCTCCAGCAGCAGCCCGGCGGTGTGGCCGACGACGTTGGCGGAAAGCTCCGCCGAGAGGAACAGCTGCCGCGCGCGTCCCAGGCGGACGGCGTGTCCGTCCTCGCGGGCCGCCAGGGGGTCGATCCCCGCCTGGACCAGCCGGCTCCAGAGACGGCGCAGGCTGATGCGCCCCTGCGGCTCGAAGGTGGGCGCGCATTTGATCCCGTCCAGGGGGAGCCTGGCGTGCTTCATCAGGAGGAACAGCTCGATCTGCGCGGAGAGCTCGTTCTTGCCCGCCTGGCGCGCCATCATCACGGTGAACGTGAGCCCCCGGCCGTTCAGCGCCGAATCGACGATGGCCCGCGCGGCTTCGGCCTGGTAGGGGCGCAGGCGAGGCAGGGCGTTTTGGCCACCGCGCACTGAATTGCGCGGCTTGTCCGGCGCGGGCTTCAGCAGGCGCGAATGTTCAATCGCGCCTATCGTCGTCCCTTGATCCTGCCCGCTTGACGCAGAACCCATGGTCGCTGCGATCATGCCGCAGCTTTCAAGCTGCGGTGGAGCCGTACCAACCTTCAACCCCAACCTCCTAGCCGATTAGCCTCAGGACAAGCTGCGTGATGACGGCGCCCATAACCACGAAGACGAGGCCGTTGAGCCGCCCTGTAATCTCTCCCACGTCGCGCTCCAGGTTCAGCAGGCGCTGGTTCACGACCGCCCGGAAGGCGGCTGCAGAGATGCGACCGGGCGCGTCGCCATTTCCGGCGTGCTCGGACTCCTTGGGGCGAAAGCGGGCCACGGCGCGTTCCAGCGAATTCAACATGCGAACACCTGTGCGACACATGATAGAACAGGTGTTCTTGCTTGTCAAGCGGTCTCCGTCAGGGAGCTTGCAACGCGGTTACATCAAGAGCATCAAGAGTGCGTTAAGAAGGCGACAGACTTCTGGTAACAGATGCGCGGGCGGCCCCGTCTTGCTAAGTGGATAACTAGAACCAGTCCCGCTGGTGTGATGGCCAGGGGCGACGAGAGGAATGTAAGATGGCGAGAAAACTTACAGCTACGATCATGGTGCTCGCGGCCCTTGTCGCGTTCATAAGCCTTGGCGTCATGGCGATCTTCACGGACACCGCGTCCGTTCCCGCCAACACTTTCACCACAGGTACCGTAGACATCAGCACATCGCCGACCACAGCCCTGGTCACCTTCAGCGGCATGGCGCCCAATGACCAAGTGACGAACCCCATCACCGTCTCCAACCTGGGCACGCTACAGTTCCGCTACGCCGTGACCAGCACCACCACGGAAAACACCCTGGCCGCGCAGTTGGACCTGACCATCAAGTCCGGCGTCACCACCTGCACCAACGGCGGCTTTGGTACTGATGGCACCGTGGTCTACGCCACGGGGGATCTGGGCAGCACCACGGGCGTCAACGTCATCGGTAACCCGGCGCAGGGCTCCCAGGCCGGCGACCGCACGCTGAACGCCAGCGCCAGCGAGGTGCTCTGCTTCAACGTCAGCCTGCCTTCTTCAACCGGCAACACTTACCAGGGGCTCACTAGCACAGCCACCTTGGCCTTCCAGGCAGAGCAGACCTCGAGCAACCCATAAGACATAGCGAGGGGGCGGCCCATTGATAGCTCAGCCGCTTCACAGGTCGGCGACGTGGCGACGGTACGCAACCGCCGTCGCGGCGCCGCTTCGCATCGTCCTGCATGGGACCCTGATCTTTGCCTTGGTTGCCATCGCCATCGTCTTCAGCACCATGGCGATGCCGCGCCTGTTCGGCTACAGCACCCTTGTCGTCCACGGCGGCAGCATGGGCGACGCTATCCCTAACGGGAGCCTCGTCATCGCCCGCTGGATCGCCGCGGATCAGGTGCGGGTGGGAGACGTGATCCTAGTCCGAGAGCGAAACGGGGGCGACCCCGCGGCGCCCAAGATCCACCGCGTGACGTCAGTTCAGCCGGACGGTGACCGCATCGTCGTCCGCACAAAGGGCGATGCCAATCAGACCGAAGACCCGGAGCCGTACGTCCTGGCCGACCGCGTCCTGACGCCCGCGCGCGACCTGCCCTATCTCGGCTATCTGGCGGGATTCGTCACCACCCGGCTGGGATGGCTTCTGTTTAGCGCCCTGCCGGTGGCTTTCCTCTGCCTGTTCGCCCTTAAGGCTATCTGGTACCGGGGGGAGCGCCCGCACGCCGCTGGAGCGTGACGGCCATGAAGCTGCTGGGCGCCCCGGCGCTTCTGTTTGCCCTGGTTGCATTCCTGGTTCTGGCGGCCTGCGCCGGCGTCGCCCTGGCGCTCTTTACCGACACGCCTTCGGTGCCTAGCAATGCCTTCACCTCCGATACCCTGGACTCGCCCGCCGCGCTCAGCGCCGCTTGCGGCTCGTCCATCGCGCTCAACTGGACGGCCACTCCGGACACCTACGCCGCCGGCTACCGCGTCCTGCGCGGGACGGTCTCCGGCGGGCCCTACACCCAGATCGCCCAGGTGACACCCCGGACCACCACCACCTACATTGACACGCCGGGCGCCGGCACCTACTACTACGTCGCCCGCGCCTTCTACCAGAACTGGGAGAGCGCCAATAGCAACGAGGCTTCGGCTGTCCAGGACGCCAACTGCACAACAACCGGGTTCCTTACATGCACGTCCAACGCCGCCGTCACGTCCAGTAGCGGCGATAACAACGGCTTCCAGCTCAACCCCGGCAACCTCTGCGCAGACGACTCCGCCTTCGCCGAGGACACCAACAGCGGCACCAACACCAACACCACCTGCGCCGATGTTGGCAAGGATCGCCACCTGTTGTACGACCACAACTTGTCTATCCCCTCCGGGTCCACCATCAACGGCATCGAGGTGCGCCTCGACGCCTGGGCGGACGCAACCACCGGCAGCCCCTTCATGTGCGTGGAGCTGTCCTGGGATGGCGGCGCCACCTGGACGGCCGCCAAAACCACGCCCACCCTCGGCACCTCCGAGACCACCTTCATCCTCGGGGCGACCACTGACACCTGGGGCCGTACCTGGAGCGCCGCCGACTTCGCCAACGCTAACTTCCGCGTCCGCATTACCGACGTCGCCTCGAACATCTCCCGTGACTTCCGTCTCGACTGGGCGGCGGTGCAGGTGGACTACGTACCTGGGAGCGGGCAGCTCACCGGCTTCCTCAGCTGCTCGTCCAATGCCGCCGTCACCTCCAGCAGCGGCGATAACAACGGCTTCCAGCTCAACCCAGGCAACCTCTGCGCCAACGACTCCGCCTTCGCCGAGGACACCAACAGCGGCACCAACACCAACACCACCTGCGCCGATGTTGGCAAGGACCGCCACCTGTTGTACGACCACAACTTGTCTATCCCCTCCGGGTCCACCATCAACGGCATCGAGGTGCGCCTGGACGCCTGGGCCGACAGCGCCGCGGGCAACCCCTTCATGTGCGTGGAGCTGTCCTGGGATGGCGGTGCCACCTGGACGGCCACCAAGACCACGCCCACCCTCGGCACCTCCGAGACCACCTTCATCCTCGGGGCGACCACTGACACCTGGGGCCGTACCTGGAGCAGCGGCGACTTCTCCAATGCTAACCTCCGTGTTCGCATCACTGACGTCGCCTCGAACAACGCGCGCGACTTCCGTCTCGATTGGGTGGCCGTGCAGGTGGGCTATACGCCCCCCTAGTCCGTCGCCGGCAGCAGTTGGTCGCCCAGGCTGTTGAGGGCCGCCGCGAAGTTGTCGGCCAGGTCTTTACGGGCCTTCGGCGATAGCCGGTACTGCGCCGCCACCGCCTTCACCAGCATGCCGATCCCCTGGACCAGAAGCTTCAGGTCATCGGGCCGCTCTTCGACCGCCGTCTTCAGCCGCACTCGCAGCAGCGCGATCTCATCCTCCAGCCCCTCGCTCTCCTGGGCCCGTTCCAGCTCGATCTGCTCGGCCTCGGTGAGCGCCTGATGGTAGAAGTTGCGGAGTGAGGAGCGCCCTTTCGGCGTATGCGGCCGTTTGCCGCGACGATGGTCGGTTTCGGTGTCGTTAGCGGCGGTGCCCACGGCATTCCCCTCCGCCCTGGCGTCGGCGCGCGGGGCGACGCCGCTCGGGCTCGCCGTTCGCCTCCGGCTGAAGCACCTCCAGCAGCGCCTCCACGGCGTCCGGCGGCAGCGCCTCCGCCGCCCGCGTCACGCCCAGTAGCAGACAGAGGGCGGCCAGCTCCCACTCCTTGCGCTCGATCGCGGTTGCTAGCGCTCGCACTGTTGGCTCGCTTTCACTGGCCAGTCCTCATCTGCTCAGGACGCGCCGCAGGACCAGCGCCGACATGCCCGCCATGCCCGCGAAGGGCAGGGCGCGCACCAGCGCCCAGCGCGCCGAGGCGAGCACAGGCTCTTCGCCCAGCCCGGAAGTCCACGCCAGGAAGAACAGGCTCTCCACCATCGCTCCGATGGAGACGAGCGCCAGCACGAAGGCGGCTAGCTTCCGGGATGGCGTCTCCGGCTGGGGCGAGGAGAGCCGGTAGAGGAAGTACGCTAGGTTGATGGCGGCGCAGGCGGCCGTGGCCAAGTCCAGACCGACGCCGGCCGCCCGCCAGGGCGTCGACAAGGGTTCCTCCCATCGTTCTTCAACTGAGTTCCGGCGCTACTGCTGCGCCTGGATGGGACAATGATAGAACGTTTGTTCTACTTTTGTCAATGAGGGGCCGTCAGTCCCGGCGTCGAGCCCAGCGGGCGACCGTGAAGGTCGCCCTGGGCGGTGTCGAAGGGAATCTCCGCGTCCGGAGCGCAGACAGAAACTCGGGGCCGCCGAGATTCCCCTTCGGCTCGGCTCAGGACAGGCTTCGCGGAGTTGCCCCGGCGCCGCATTAGGGCGTCATCGCCGCTCAGAATGACAGATCTCGGCGCTAGTCTCTGACATGACACTTACCTCGCCCTATCCCTCCGGGCCCAGTTGCCGGCCGCCCAGGCAGTGCATGTGCAGGTGGCGGATCGTCATGCCGGCGGCGTCCCCCACGTTGAGGGCCAGCCGGTAGCCGCTCTCGCTGAGCCCCTCTTCGTGGGCGACCTTCGTCGCCGCCGCGAACATGCGCGTCAGGAGCGGCCCGTGCTCACCGCGGATCTCCTTCGCCGTCGCGATGTGCTCCTTCGGTATCACCATGAAGTGCACGGGCGCCCGGGGGTGGATGTCGCGGATGGCGAAGACGAGATCGTCGTCGTACAGCGGGTCTGTGGGTATCTCGCCGGCGACCATTCGGCAGAAGAGGCAATCGGTCATGGCACCCCCTGGCGCGGATTCGATATGCGATACTGGCTGGGCTCTTGGCGGAGTTTATCCTGAGCGGGTCCGCACTGCTCGTCTCCATCAGGATTATAGAGCGAAGGACTCAGAATGACAGGAAGAGAGGGCGGAGAAAGGGCAGCCGGCCATCGCCTCCTCCTATCGGCGCACACTCGCGTGGGCTGAGCGTGACCAATTGTAGGCGATGGCCGGTGCGGCCGCTAGCGTGGTCGGTCTATCGAGGAGATCCCCGGCGAGCGCTCACTGCTGCCCGGTGGGGACGTCGCTGCCTGAGCTACTCCCGCCGAAGGCGCCGGACAGCTCTGTAAACGATTTCGCGTCCTTGGGCGCCTCCGGAATGGTGACCGCCCCGTTGTATTCCAGGAACTTCATCGTCATGGCGATGCTCGCCGACTCCGCCCCGGCCCCGAAGGCGCCGTCCGCCGTCAGCTGGTACGGCAGCAGCGTGTCCGGGTCTACCCAGATGTCCATGGTGATGGGGCCGGAGATGCCTGAGGGCAGGGCGTCTGTGCTGAAGCTGTTTGTGCTGGCAAGCGAATTGGAGAGGGCGTCGATCACCTTGACCAGGTCCGTTGTGACGCGATAGTGGTTGTACGTCCCTCCGTCTAGGCTCTCCTGTCCCAGGTCGTGTACGTCCGCGCCCAAGCTGCCAATCAGCTGCTGGTAATCCAAAGGAGAGTGACCGGAGAGCAGGTCCTGGAACTTCTTCCCGTCCGCGCCCATGTCGCTCAGGTTCATGGAGACCCAGCCGGTGAACGGGGTGTTCATGTAGATATCTTCGCCGCGCAGCAGGATCTCGAACGGGGGTAGCTGGCTGAAATCGATGATCGAGCTGCCGCCACCGGAGAACTTCATCAGCATGTACATCTTGTCCGGCGATTCGTACAGGAAGTCGCCTGTGGCGCCCACGGTGCCCAGGCTCATCTTCATGTTGAAGCTGAACTCCGCCCGCACGGAGCTGACGTTCTGATCGAAGCGGTCCGCCGACTTTCCCAGCGCCTCGATGGCGTTGGAGACGAGGGGCTGCGACGTGTCGCCGCCGCCCGTCTGGCCCGAGGTGTTGCTCGACGTTTGGTCGCCAGACGGCTTCTTCTCGTCATCGCCTCCGCCGCAGGCCACCGCCAGCAGGACCAGCAGCGCTACGAGAGCCGCAGGCAAGATTCTAAGTATTGCGCGCATATTGCCTCCTACCGCCGGTACCGATCGTCACCGGCGTCCACGTAGTAAGAGGGCGGCCTTCTGCCCTTGTTACAGCCGCTGGCCGCCATTAGCCAACCCTTAACAGGCCCATCTCACCCCGTTATCCACCTGATGTATCGCTCTGCGGAGGCTCTGACCGCTTCTTTCGCACCCTCCGTGACCTCCGTCCAGCCCCCGTAAATGCGCTCGAACGAGTATGGCTCCACCGCACTGACTATCGCCCGCACTGCGGCTTGTGGCAGCGGGATGTAGTTGGGGTAGCTGCGCATGAAGGTCACGTAGCGCCGGTCCTGGGCCACGGAGATCGTGTCGCCCGTGAGCAGCGCCCCCTGGCCATCGGCGCCGGACTCCCAGTGTAGCACGGCGCTGCCCTCGAAGTGGCCGCCGCACTGCACCAGCGTCAGGCCTGTCCTGAGCGCAGTCGAAGGGCCGGGCCAGATCTCCAGCGTGCCTTCGTAGTATTGCACGGCGTCGTCCGGCCGTACCACCCACTCTTTGTCTGCGGCCGGGATGTAGACGGGCGCTCCGTCGAAGGCGTGGCTCCACTCGATAATCGAGCCGTAGAAGTGCGGATGGGAGACGGATATCCCCTGGACGCCGCCTAGCTCTCGCACCTGCCGCACGGTGTCGTCGTCGATGTAGCTGATGCA
>JBGPMY010000060.1:0-8696 GCA_041487235.1 Dehalococcoidia bacterium | reverse complement strand
TCACCCAGGGCGGCGGCAGCGCGCTCGCCCACCCCCCGGGATGGACGCCCGGCTGCCTGGCCTTGTAAGCCGCGCAAGCGATCACAATACGCCCCGCTCAGGCATGCGGTTAGCGGCAGACGAGCGATGCCGCCCCGGCAGCGACGGTTCCGGCGCCGTGGCAGTCGTATGGGCAGCTTCTTCCGCCTTTACGAGGTTACGCAGCTTCTGCAAGGCGCGGAAGGTGCGCACCCGCACGTTGCCTTCGCTCATCCCCATGATCTGGCCGATCTCCGCGTTCGTCAGCTCGGCGTCGAATCTGAGGGACAGAAACTCCTGGTCACGAGCGGACAGCAAGCGGAAGTAGCGCATGAGCTGATCGATCTGGCTGCCGAGGACGGCCCGGTCCTCAGGGCTGTCGGCTGGTTTTGACAGCCACAGGGACCCCTTGACCCGATCCAGCCCTTTCATCTCCCGGCTGTTGGAGCGGAAGTGGCCGGCGATGACGCTCCGGGCGATGGCGAACAGCCACCCCGTGTACGCCGCCGGATCCCGAAGGCTGTGTCCCTTAGCGTAGGCGCGGGCGAAGATGTCTGCGGTTAGGTCCTTGGCCAGATCACCGTTGCGCACGCGGTTGTAGACGTACCCCAGGACTCTAGGGTAGTAGGCATGATACGCCTCCACGAATACGGAGTCGTAGGCAGAACGTTCGTGATCTGCTCGGTGGGGCACAGACTCACCTTTCGGTGCGCCCTGTCCGACTGTTTCTGCGGGGTTCACCATATCGCACGGAAAATGTGGTACAAGTCGTAGTTTCCCTCCGGAAGTGGGCGCTCCTCTAGTACCAAACGGCGAAGAACGGGCCATCCAATCGGCCAAGCTTGTTGGTACCGAATGGCTATGCCGATGGGAGGAATGAGGCACAGGGTGCGGGCGCCGGACCGGTCGCGCCGCGCCTGAGGTGGAAGCCGCTACACGGTCAGCGAGTGACCTTGCCCCTCCTTCACGGCGCGGATCGCGGCTTGAGTGCGGTCTGAGACGTGCAGCTTGCTGATGATCTGGTGGACAGTATTCTTGACGGTGCCGGGGCTGTAGTTGAGCTCTCTGGCGATCTCTTTGTTGGTGAGCCCCTGCACCAGAAGCCCTAGCACCTGCTGTTCGCGTGGGGTCAGAGCCTCCAGCTCATCCTCCGCGCGGCAGCGATTGCCAGGCGACCGAATCTCCAGCATCAGATCAGCCAGAAGCCTGCCATCTACAAAAGAGCCCCCGAAGCAAACAGCCTTGATGGCGTTCACGATAGCCGCAGGAGGCATCCCCTTGAGCAGATAGCCTGAGGCGCCGGCTTCAATTGCCCGACGCAGATAGTCCTTGCTCTCGTAGCTCGTGATGATCACCACAGAAGCTTCGGGGAACTCCTGCTTGATCGCCTGGGTGGCGGCCAGCCCGTCCATGTCCGGCATTCGTATGTCCATCAGGATCACATCCGGGTTCAAGCCCCGAACCCGCTCCACCGCCTCCGCCCCGGTGCTGGCGTCGCCCACGACCGTCATGCCTCCGGCGTCCAGCAGGACGCGCAGTCCATCGTGGACCAGGGGATGGTCGTCAGCGATGAAGACTCGAATCCTCCCGCCCTCCGCGGTGGCGGCGTCTTTATCTATTGGTCGTAGCGTTGCGGCGGCCTTCGACATCTGTCTCCCTCCCGCTATTCGTGCTGCTGGCATCAAGATGGTCCCGGCGCAGTTCCACGCGCACCGTAGTGCCCTGGCCCGGGGCGCTGTCAATGCGCAGGGCGCCGCCCAGTAGCTCAGCGCGCTCGCGCATGCTAACCAGTCCCATCCGGTGTCCCTCTTTGCTTTTCCATGCTTTGGCTACTTCGAAGCCGCATCCCCAGTCGCGCACCTCCAGGATCAGCCTGGAGGCAGTCTCGCGGAGCCTCACGCCTAGCCTGTCCGTCCCCGAGTGCTTGACGGCGTTGGACATCGCTTCCTGGGCGATGCGGAAGAGGACGGTCTCCGTTTCGGCGTCGTGGCGAACGCCGCTCTGATTGGCCCGGAACGTCACCGGGCAGCCGCAGCGCCCTGTGACTTCCTTGGCGTAGAGCTTCAGGGCTGCCGCCAGTCCGAAGTCATCAAGGGCGGAGGGGCGAAGAGCAGAAATGATCCTCCTGCATTCCCGGGCGGCGCTGCTCAGATGGCCGGCCGCGCGCTGCAGGTACGCCTCCGCCTCCGGGGCCCGCTGCGCCCTTTTCATGCGATAGCCTTCCAGGTACATGCCGGCGGCTACAAGCTGCTGCGTGGGGCCGTCATGGATGTCGTAGGCGACACGCCGGCGCTCTTCCTCCTGCACCTGAAACAGCCGGTGGGCCAGCCCTTCCTTCTGCAGCAGGAGCGCGTCACGCTCCACCTCCGTCTGGGTGCGTTCACTGACGTCGCGGACTATAGCCAGCACCCTTCCGTCCTCCAGCAGACGGGCGCTGATCTCTGTGAAGATGGATGTGCCATCTTTGCGCGTGAACTTGCGTTCGGTGCGGATGATCCTGCCGCCACGTAGCTCATCGAAGCGAACGGGCGATGCGCCCAAGGCTTCGGGAACGAAAACATCCTTGTAGGTGAGCTTCAGCAGCTCTTCGCGGGTGTAGCCAAGCATCTCGCAGGCCCGGGAGTTGGCTTCCAGGCACCGTCCTTCCATGTCCGCCACGAAGATGCCGTCGGACGCCTGCTCCGTGAGTGAGCGATATCTGGCTTCGCTCTCACGCACGGCTTCCTCCGCTTGCTTGCGCTGCGTGATGTCCCGGCAGTTGAGCACGACGCCCCTAATGCCCGGCTCTGCGATCAGGTTGTTGGCCACAGCTTCAATCCAGCGCCATGACCCGTCACTGTGACGAATGCGCAGCTCGAACTCCACGGTGCTGCCCGGCGAACCGAGTCGCTCCGCGAACTCCTGACTGATCCGCTGGTAGTCGTCAGGATGCACGATCTCCTCCAGGCGATGGCCGATGGAGTCATCCGTGGTGAAACCCAGGATCCGCCTGACAGAGGGGCTGGCGTAGGTGACTATCCCATCCGTTCCGACGAGGGCGACCATATCCGAGCTGTTCTCGATAAGGGCCCGGAACCGCTCTTCGCTACGGCGCAGCGCGTCTTTGGCCTGCGTCTCTTCCGTCACGTCTTTGGCGTGGACCATGACGATGTCCGGTGGAACGAAGGCGTATGTGACGGCGAACTGAGCTGTACCGTCTCGGGACCGAAACCGGTACAACATCTCGCGCTCTACGGGCTTGCGGTCCCTGAAGCAGCGTTCGAGGTCCTCCAGGATTTCGGGCATGTCGCCGTACAGTTCTCTGGCTGTCTTGTTGCCTACCAGCGCGGCGACGTGGCCCTCGGTGATGAGCTCGGCGGCGTCGTTGTAGTCGATGAGCACGAAGTCTTCCCCCACCCTCTGCCATGAGAAGGTGGGCACGGGGATGGCTTTGAAGTGCGCGCGCAGCCGCTCTTCGCTCTGGCGCAGCGCCTCGTCGGCTCGCCCACGCTCGATGGCGATGCCGACGATGCTCGCCACGGCGCGGAGGAAGTCGACATCGTCTTGGCTAAAGCTTCGCCGCCTTGTGTCATGCGCTCCGAGGACGCCGAACGGACGGTCTCGTCCGCGGATGATGGTGCTCATGCCGCTGACAACGCCGTGCTCCAGGAGCAGGGCCGAAGCCTGGAACCGCGTCTCGGTGCGAAGGTCCCCGACGACTATTGTTTTGTCCGAGAGCAGCGTGAAGCCGGCCTGCGACTCTGCTCCGGCACCGACGGTGGCCCGCCCCACGTAGCCATCGCGCCAGCCCACGCCTGCCCGCAGCAAGAGCGCGTCCCCGTGCGGAAGAAGCTCAAGAATCTTGGCATAAGGCACCTCAAGGGTGCTGGCGACGACCTGGACGGCCTCTTCCAAGAGGGAGGGGATGTCTAGCCCGGCGAGAGCCTTGCGGCCCAGCCCCGCTATGGCTGAGGGCCGGCCGGCGCGGAGGCCCGGTTGCTGGCGCGCGCGTTCTTCGCTCGCGCTCCTGGCGATCGTGACGGATCCAGGCGCGGCGCGCGCAGAGACGCGAATTTCAGCGGCCTGTCGCCTGCCTGACCCGCCAGTTACGGGCATCGTTCGGGCCTGTCCCTCCCGCGTCGCCGACCGCACCCGCCGCGACACAACCAGCTATTGACGCACTAATAATCCTGCATACGTGAAGCGATTATGTTCTTGATTATCAACGTTGTCAACGGTTTCAACAGGGGAATCTTTCGTAATGAAGGCGGTCCGGCCACCGAAAACGGTTCCGCCCGTCCATTCTCGTTGGCGCGCTTTCGCCCCGAAGTCACGGTCATCGCCTCTGCTCCTCAGGCCGGCAACGGGGTTGCGCCCCACGGCCGGAAATCGAAGGATGCGGATCGAACAGGCAAGCATACGCCTCTCGGTGTCGCTGTTCAAGAGGGTGGGGCGGAAAACTACGGCGACTAAGCGCCGAGGCGATTGACGGCGTCGAAGGCGGCGGTCTTGTAACACTCTGCCAGCGTAGGGTAGTTGAAGACGGTGTTCAGGAAATAATCGATATTACCGCCGTAAGAGAGCACCGCCTGCCCGATGTGGACGAGCTCGCTGGCGCCCTCGCCGATGATGTGAACGCCCAGCAGCCGGCGCGTCTCCAGGTGGAAGATCAGCTTTAGCAGGCCGGTGCTATCGCCGATGATCTGGCCGCGGGCGATCTCACGATACTGCGCCTTGCCCACCTCGTAGGGCACTTCCTCCTCCGTCAGCTCTTCCTCATTGCGGCCAACCATGGAGATCTCGGGAATCGTGTAGATGCCGTAGGGGAACAGCTCCGGGGCGCTGGTGGCTGGCACACCGAAGGCATGGCAGGCGGCCAGGCGCCCCTGCTCCATAGAGGTCGACGCCAGGCTGGGGAAGCCGATGACGTCGCCCACGGCGTAGATGTGCGGCACGTCTGTCTGATAACAGGCGTTGACTTTCAGCCGGCCGCGTTCGTCGGCTTCCAGACCCACCGCCGCAAGATTCAGCGAGCGGGTGGCGCCGGTGCGGCCGACGCTATACAGGGCCTTCTCCGCAATGATCTGCTTGCCACTGGCCAGAAGAATCTGCACCCGCTCGCCACGCTCCTCCTCAACCGGCTCGATGTCGCTCACTTCCTCCCCCAGGCGCAGCGTGACACGGTTCTGCCGCAGCTGGTAAGCCAGCGTCTCGATGATCTCGGCGTCGACGAACGGCAGGAGGCGGGGTCGTTTATCGATCAGCGTCACCTGCACGCCGAGGGCGGCGAAGATGCTGGCGTACTCGCAGCCGATGACGCCGGCGCCAACGACTGCAAGGGTGCGCGGAAGCCGGTCTAGGTGCACGACGTCATCGCTGATGAAGATGCGGCGTCCGTCAAATGCGATCTGCGGCTCCTTCGTAGCCTCAGTGCCGGTAGCGATCACGATGTTGGCCGCGGTCACCTGGCTCTGGCCGCGCCCGTCCGCGTGCTGCAAACCAATCGTGTGCGGGTCCAGGAAGGAGGCCTCCGCCGTTACGAGCTCCACCCGGTTGCGCTGCAGCTGGTGGCGCGTAACGTCGATCTCGTTGCTGATGACGTGGTCGGCGCGAAACAGGAGGTCTTCCATGGTGATGTTCTGTTTGACTGTGTAAGAGGCGCCGTAGAGAGAGCGCTCGCGGTATCCGGAAAGGTAGAGGACGGCCTCACGCAGCGTCTTGCTGGGGATGGTGCCGGTGTTGACGCAGACACCGCCGATGACGGCCTTCCACTCGGCCAGGGCTACCCGCTTGTCCAGCTTGGCCGCCTGGATGGCGGCGCGCTGCCCGGCGGGGCCAGAGCCGATGACGATCAGGTCATAGTCGAGGTCAGGCATTGAAGGCGGGCGCCTTGGTGCCCGAGGCGTTCATGGGCAGATTATATATCGCGCAGAGGGGCCGCGAAACGAGCCCTGGTCAGGACCACCCGGATTGCTAGCGAAGATTATATGGGAGATCGACCACACGAACCCCCGGCCGGTCCTTCAGAAGCGGCCGCAGGCGCAGGATGTCCCGGTTGTGAAGCAGGCGTTCCCACCAGTGGCGTGCCGCGAAGCTGGGAAGGACGACGCATATCCGGCGATCAGGCTCCGACAGCGCCATCGACTCCACGAACGCAATCATCGGCGCCACGAACGCCCGGTACGGGGACTCGATGACCAGGAGCGGCACGTCCGGGACGGCCTCGCTCCACCCCTCGCGGAACTCCTCCGCCAGCGCCTTGTCGTCCGTCAGGTGCACGGCCGTCACGAGGCTGGAGAGCGCCCTCGCCATGCCAACGGCGGCAAGGGATATCTTGTTGATCCCGTCCACCGGCACCAGAACGTGATCGCGCGGGCCGCCCGGCTCCACAGGGACCGCCGCCGGCACGCCGGACCCCAGCTCGCGCTCGTCCGGCTTGATCCGCTCCTCAAACCAGTCATAGTGCCGCCGGATGAGCATGGACACGGTCAGCAGGCCCAGCATGGCGAGCACGGAGATCCAGGCGCCCTCCGTGAACTTCGTAGCGCCGACGATCACTACGACGACGCCCGTAGCGCAGGCGCCAAAAGCATTGAGTACCAGACTGGTGCGCCAGCCGCGATCTCGGACGCGCAGCCAATGCCTGACCATGCCGGACTGCGAGAGCGTCATGGAGATGAAGACACCCAGGATGTACAGCGGGATCAGCCTTGTGACCTCTGCCTGGAACATGATGAGCAGCACGGAGGCCGCGGCCCCCAGCAATATGATCCCGTTGGTGTAGGCGAGACGGTCGCCGCGGAAGAAGAGCTGGCGCGGCGCAAACCGGTCGCGGGCCAGGATCGCGCTCAGGCGCGGAAAGTCGGCGTAGGCCGTGTTAGCGGCAAGGAACAAGACGCCGGCCGTCCCGACTTGATAGGCGTAATAGAGTACGTTCTTGCCCAGCACCTCTCGTCCAAGAATGGAGACGACCGTCTCGTCAGGGCTCGGAACGATACCGTAGCGAGTGGCGAGGAAGGCGACGCCGAGCAGGAAGAAGCCGAGGAACGCCGCCTCCCACTGCATGGTGATCTTGGCGTTCTGCGATTCCGGCGGCTTGAAGGCGGGCACACCGTTGGATATCGCCTCAATGCCGGTAACAGCCGCCGCGCCGGAAGAAAATGCACGCAGGACGAGGAAGATACTGAGGCCGCTGACGGCGACTGTCTGTTGGGCCGGCGGCGCGGAGTGAAGCAGGCTTCCCGGCGCATCGCCGATGGCCAGCTTGACGAGCCCGACGATGATCATCGTCGAGAACGACAGTATGAAGAAATACGTGGGCAGCCCGAACATTGCTCCGGACTCGCGGATGCCGCGCAGGTTGCCCCAGGTAACAATCGCCACGGCCAGCAGCGAGAGAGGGACGCGCAGGTCAAACAGGGACGGCGCCGCAGAAGTGAGAGCAGCCACTCCCGCGGCGACGCTGACGGCGACCGTCAACACGTAATCCACCAGCAGGGCGGATGCCGCGATCAGTGCCGGTGGGACGCCAAGGTTCTCGTGGGCGACGATGTAAGCGCCGCCCCCGTTTGGATAGGCCTTGATTGTCTGGATGTATGAGAGCCTCACAGTCCACAACAGGGCGAGTAACGCCGCGGTGACCGGCAGCGTGAGGTAGAGGGTCCCGGCGCCGGCCAGGACGAGCACCAGCATGATCTCTTCAGCGCTATACGCGGAGGAAGAGAGGGGGTCAGAGGAGAACACCCCCAGGGCGCGTACCTTGGTCAGGCGTTGGTGGATCGCCTGCGATGTCGCGAACGGACTGCCCAGCAGTATGCGCTTGGCGTCGGCAACAAGCCGCTCCACTCGGCCGCTGGGACGGCTGGCCAGCTGCGTCGCTTCGAAG
Source organism: Dehalococcoidia bacterium (assembly GCA_041487235.1). GTDB lineage: Bacteria > Chloroflexota > Dehalococcoidia > SM23-28-2 > RBG-16-64-32 > JBGPMY01. Next base: position 814 of record JBGPMY010000060.1, on the reverse strand, counting down.
TGCCCGGGGCTCGCCTTGATGAACCGCCGCTGCCGCGGGACTACGCGCAGGTAGGGGCCGCGGGTGGTCGCCCCGTAGCGGACCTCGCGCAGCTCAACGTCCGCAACTGACTGCTCGCCGGGCACGGACCGGCCCTGGCGCGGGACGACGATGCGCGTGTGCAGGTCGTCCGACTCGCCGGGACCGCGTCCTTCGTGCGGCGGCTGTGGTTCGGGGGCGGGACGGCTCGACGATGGACCGCTAGGCTTCCGGCGCGCCGAGCGGGGGACGCGCTTGAAGGAAGGTACCCGGTCCTTCATCGCACCGCCGGGCGGATACCGGAGAGCGCGTCCGCGAGCGCAGCGTCGTGTACAGCCATCTCTGTCGTCCCACGATCATCGTGGGACGACAGCGCTCAACGGCGTGTCAATATCCAGCGCCGTGCGCTCAACAACGTCTCAAAGATTTCGCGTCTAGCGCTATTCGCTGATTAGCCGATAGCCAACACCGGGCTCTGTCTGCAGGTGCCGCGGCCGCTGGGTGTCCGCTTCTATCTTCTTCCTGAGTCTCGCGACGTAGACATGCAGGTAGTGCGCCTCTGACCCGTATTCCGGGCCCCACACCTGTTGCAGCAGCATCCTGTCCGTCAAGACCCTGTCCGGATTTCTCACGAACACGCTCAGTAGGTCATACTCGGTTGGCGTCAGGTGCACTTCCCGTCCATGCACTTCAACCCTCCGGCGCTCTAGGTCGACCTTCAGATCCCCCGTGCTGAAGACCGCCGCGCTGCCCGTGGCTGGGCTCGCGGCATGACGCAGCGCCACACGAATGCGCG
>JBGPMY010000059.1:0-8714 GCA_041487235.1 Dehalococcoidia bacterium | reverse complement strand
CGTATCGCCCGGCCGGATCACGCCTTCGCTCAGGATCTCGCAGCGCAGCCCGCCGCGATGGACTAGACCCGGCCGCGTCTTCTCGTGCGACAGGCTGGCCAGGTGCGCGCACGGCTCGCACAGCCGGACACCCCGCAGTGTGACCTCGCCGACGTTGAACTCGCGACCCACCAGGTGGTTGAGGGCTACGCCCCGCGTGACGACGTTGCGGCGCGCCTGGCCCGGCTCCAGCTTCAGGTCATACTCCCGCTCCAGCGCCTCGATAGCCTCGATCTCGATGAGTGTGACTTCGCGGCCCGTTCCCGGGCTGTCCGAGTACGTCCCGGTGTGCGCGAAGTAACGGTCGCCCTCCAGCCCCTTGCCGGGAACCGCGCGCACCTGGGGGACGGCCACCGGCGGCTCGCCCGCGGCTTTGGCGACGTGTATTGAGACTACGGTTCCTTGCGTCATCGCTCTCCTCACAATTCCAGCGGATCGAAGCGGGTTACGCCCGGAATCCCGTCAAACCCGCGGTCCGCGCTGATTATGCCATCCAGCCCTTGTTCAAGCACTACGGCGGCGTGGATGGCATCGCGTGCCTGAAGATGAGGATGCACGCGCAGGGTCTCCCCCGCGGTAACAAGCACCGGCACGGTGATCTCCAGAGGACTGGGGAACATAGTGAGTAAGCTCCCCACCAGATCAACGCCAAGCGCAACGTCACGCTGATTGCGGTAGAAGTGCAGTATCTCCTGTAGGACTTCTATATCGGTGGTCGCCTCCTGCAGGCCCCTGCGAACGGCGTCCAAGAACCGCAGGCACGGCTCCTTGTAGACGTGTTCCCTGCCCGTGGCGTAGATGAACACGTTGGCGTCAATCAGTCTCAAGGCTCCTCTTGATACCCTCGTCTATGTCGGCGAGAATGGCGGCCTTGATCTCTTCCGGTGAGCCGACGGGCCCCCTCTGCGCAGCCATCCACTCGAGGGCCTTGCGCTTCTCCTTCTGCTCGGGGCCGGTTACGTACTTCGCCACGGCTTCGCGCACCAACGACCCGACCGAGCGCCTCTTGACGCGCGCTACCTGCTCCAATTGGGAGTACTCTTTCGGTTCGAACAAGACCTCGACGCGTTTGGTGCGCATGGTCGACCTCCGTATACCTACGGATATTCTACGGTCGACCCGCCGCCGGTGTCAACGTCTGCCAGCAGCTGCGCCCGCGCCTGCACGCGCACCGGCAGACCCCAGATGCTGATGAACCCCACCGCCGCCGTCCGGTCGAAGGCATCCCCCTTGTCGTACGTGGCCAGCGAGAAGTCGTACAGGCTCTTCGGCGATTTGCGCCCCACGACAGTCGCGTTGCCCTTGTGCAGCTTCACCCGCACGGCGCCCGTCACGAACCGCTGGGTGGACTGCACGTAGGCGGCCAGGTCCTGGTGATGGGCCGAAAACCAGAGTCCGTTGTACACCAGCTCCGCAAACTCCTGCGCGATGCGAGCTTTCAGCCGCCGCTGGTCCTTGGATAGCGTCAGCGCCTCCAGCGCCTCGTGCGCGGCCAGCAGCGTCACGCCGGCCGGCGCCTCGTAGACCTCGCGCGATTTGATCCCCACCAGACGGTCTTCGATCGTATCGATGCGGCCCGCGCCGTGCTCGCCCGCCAGGGCGTTCATCCGCTTCACCAGCGAGACGGGATCAAGCGCCTGGCCGTCCAGCGACACCGGCAACCCGCGCTCGAAGCCGATCTCGATGTAGCGCGGCTCATCGGGCGTCTCTTCCGGAGATCGCGTCCACAGGTAAACGTCAGCCGGCGGCTCCCGCCACGGGTCTTCCAGGACCCCCGTCTCGATGCTGCGCCCCCAAAGGTTCTCGTCGATGCTGTAGGGGCTGGCCTTGGTGACGTCGATGGGGATGGAGTGCTCCTGCGCGTAGGCGATCTCCGACTGCCGGTCCATCTCCCACTCGCGCAGCGGCGCCACGATCTTCAGATCGGGCGCCAGCGCCTGCACCGAGACGTCGATGCGCACCTGGTCGTTCCCCTTGCCGGTGCAGCCGTGGGCAACCGCCGTCGCGCCCTCCGCCTGGGCCACCTCCACCAGCTCCCGCGCGATGAGCGGCCGCGACAGCGCCGTGGCCAGCGGGTAGTGGCCCTGGTAGCGGGCGCCGGCCGCCAGCGCCGCGAAGGCGAAGTGGCGGATGAAGGTCTCCTGAGCCTCCCGCCAGACGTACTTGCTAGCGCCCGCCGCCATCGCCCGCGACTGCAGCTCCTCCCGCGAGCGGTCCATGCCCACGTCCACGGTGAGGGCGATGACTTCGTAGCCGCGCTCCTCCTTCAGCCAGCGAATGGCGACGGACGTGTCCAGCCCGCCGGAGTAGGCCAGGACGATCTTCTCAGGCATGACTCCTCACTTCGGCGTCGCCCCTTCCAGACGCACGAGGACACGGTCGATGATCTCCACCGCGCGGTCGATTTCGTCCTCACTCACCGTCAGCGGCGGCACCAGGCGCAGGGCCGTGGGCTTGACGTTGTTTACCAGGAGTCCGTCCCTCGCGCACAAAGCGACCGCCTCCTCCGCCACCGGCCGGGCCAGCTCGATCGCCCAGATCAGCCCCCGGCCACGGATCTCAGTGACCATCGGATGGCGGTCCGCCAGCGAATGCAGCTTACGCTCAACGTGCTCGCCCTTCTGCGCCACCTGGGACGGGATATCGTGGTCCAGGATGTACTTCAGAACGGTGTAACCCGCCTCGCAGGCCAGAGCGTTCCCGCCGAAGGTGGTCCCGTGCTCGCCGGGGCCCAGGACCGAGCAGTGCTCCTTGACCAGGAAGGCGCCGATGGGGAAGCCGCCGCCCAGCGCCTTGGCCAGCGCCAGCACATCCGGCTCTATCCCGAAGCGCTGGTACGCGAACAGAGTGCCGGTGCGGCCGACGCCCGTCTGCACCTCGTCCAGCATCAGAAGAACCTTCGCCTCGTCGCACCAGGCGCGCACCTGCGGCAGGTAGTCGTCGCTCGGCACGTTGACGCCGCCCTCGCCCTGCACCGGCTCCAGCAGGACGGCCGCCGTCTTTCCCGTCGTCGCCCGCTTGATCGCCGGCACATCGTTGAACGGCACCCGCACGAACCCTTCCAGCAGCGGCGCGAAGGGCGCGCGGTACTTCTCGCTGGCGCCGGCCGTTATCGTGGCCATAGTCCGACCGTGAAAGGCGTCCTCCGCCACGATGATCTCGTAGGCGCCGTCCCGCGTCTCCTTCCCCCACTTGCGCGCCAGCTTGATGCACCCCTCAACCGCCTCCGCGCCGCTGTTACAGAAGAAGGCCTTGTCCAGCCCACTGCTTTCGCACAGCAACCGCGCCAGCTTCACCTGCGGGATCGTGTAGTAGTAGTTGGAGGTGTGCATTAGTTCCGCCGATTGCCGCTGAATCGCTTTGACGAGCTCCGGATGGCAGTGGCCCAGGCTCACAGCGGCGATTCCGGCCACGAAGTCCAGGTACTCCTTGCCTTCCGTATCCCAGACGCGTGTCCCTTCGCCCCGCGTCAGCGTTACCGGCAGGCGCTTGCTCGTGGGCAGAAGATACTTCTTCTCCAGCTCCATCCAGTTCTCCGTCATGCCTCTTTTTCCCCTTAACCTACAACCGTCCCAGCGGCGCCTTCCACCGCGGAGAGTAGTGCGCCCTCCAGACGCCCGTCTGTCACGACGCTTACGCTGCCGGCGGCAGCCGCCTTCAGACAGGCTTCCACTTTGGGAATCATACCGCCTTCTATCACGCCCGACTCCATGAGCCGCCGGGCCTCGTCTTCAGACACCCGCGCCAGCGTCTGCCCCTCAGCGCTGCGCACGCCGGGCACGTCTGTCAGGAAGACGAGCCAGCGCGCGCAGAGCGCCGCCGCGATGGCGCCGGCAGCGCTGTCTGCGTTGGTGTTCAAGAGCTGCCCCGTTGGCCGTTCCCCCCGCCACTCCATAGCGATGGGCGCGATCACGGGCACAAAACCTTGGTCTAATAGACCCATAAGCATCTGGCTATCCACTCCCGAGATCTCGCCGACGAACCCCAGCTTCGGATCGAGCAGCGATGCCCGCAGCAGGCTCCCGTCCGCGCCCGACAACCCGATCGCCCGCGCGCCCAGGGCGCTCAGCGACGCCACCAGCTCTTTGTTCACCAGCCCGGCCAAGACCGCCACGACGACCTTCAGCGACTCGCCGTCCGTGACCCGCAGCCCCCTCTCGAATCGAGTGGGGACGTTGTGCTGGGCGAGCCAGTCGCTGATCAGGGCGCCGCCGCCGTGCACGACCACCGGCCGCACGCCGCGCCGCTGCAGCTCGACGATGTCTGTCAGCGTCGTGTCGTGGCTGCCCAGGGTGGAGCCACCGATCTTGGCGACGAGTATGTCAGTCATTCAGCTCTCTCTTCCGGCACGCGAGCGCCCTCCTGCCACGTATCGCCGAGATTCTTCGCTTCGCTCAGAATGACACATCAAAGCAAGGCCTCACGTCGTGTACATGCTGTTGAGGCGCACGTAGTCCTCCGTCAGATCGGAGCCCCAGGCCGTCGCCGAGGCCTGCCCCAGCCCCAGGTCCACGCGTATGCGCACGTCGCGCGGGGCCAGACACGCCTTGGCCTGCGCCACGTCATACGCCAGCGGCGCGCCGTCCCGGAACAGGCATATCTCCTTGCCGTCCGGGCTTCCCAGGTAGACGGCCATCGTCGCCTCCTTCGCCGCCGCGCCGCTGTTGCCGATCGCCGAGAGAATGCGACCCCAGTTGGGGTCGCGTCCGTACACCGCCGTCTTGACCCCCAGCGACCGGACGACCTCCCGCGCCGCCAGGCGCGCGTCCGCCAGGGAAACGGCGCCATCGACCCGGGTCTCTATCACCTTCGTTGCGCCCTCAGCGTCCGCAACCATCGCCTTCGCCAGGTGCGTGCAGACGTATGCGAGCGCGGAGGCGAAAGCTTCGGCTTCGGGGCCGCCGGCGTCGATCGGCGCTCCCCCCGCCAGACCGTTCGCCATCACCATTGCGATGTCGTCCGGGCTGGTGTCGCTATCGATATCGATCATGTTGAAGGAAGCGTTCACCGCCTCCTTCAGCGCCGTCGAGAGGAATACCGCCTCCACGGGCGCATCCGTGGTCAGGAAGCAGAGCATCGTCGCCATGTTGGGGTGAATCATGCCCACGCCCTTGACCACGCCGCCCACAGACCAGCTGCCGCTGCGCACGGCCACGTATTTGGGTCGCGTATCCGTCGTCATGATCGCCTTCGCGAAATCCAGCCCACCGTCGCGCGAGAGCACGATCTTCTCGATGCCGCTCTCGATCCGCTCCATCGGCAGGTAGGTGCCGATGACGCCGGTGGAGGCGAACACCACGTCGTGCGCGTCGACGCCCAGCTTCTGGCCGGCGATCTGGGACACCCGCACCGCGTCCTTCAGCCCGCGTTCGCCCGTGGCCGCGTTGGCGCAGCCGGCGTTAGCCACGACGGCCTGGGCGCGACCATTGGCCAGGTGCTTCCGGCTCACGATCAGGGATGCCCCGGGCAGGCTGTTCTTCGTGTAGACGGCGGCGGCCAGGCACGGCTGCTCCGAGTACAACAGACCGACGTCCAGCTTGTCCCAGTCCGTGCGCACCCCAACGTGCACCGCCCCGGCAGAGAAACCGCGCGGTGTCGTCACCGTGCCGTCAGGTATCAGTTCGAACCCTTCGTTCATCGTGGAAAGCTCCCTCAGCATATCGGACAACCGTGACCTACGGGTAGACGGCGGGCAGGTCCAGCCCCATCGTCTCCGGCAGGCCCAGCATCGCGTTCATGTTCTGGATCGCCTGGCCCGCCGCTCCCTTCACCAGATTATCGAGGACGCTGACGACGACCAGACGTTCCGTCCTTACATCCACTGTGGGGTACACCAGGCACATATTGCTGCCCCGCGTCTGCTTTGTGCTCGGCGGCGAATCGACGACCCTCACGAACGGCTCTCCGGCGTAGAACTCGCGGTACAGGTCACGCACGACCTCCTTCGCCGCGTCACCGCCGGGCAGGGCTCCGGGCAGCAGCGACGCGTAGCAGGTGGAGAGGATGCCGCGGGTCATGGGGACCAGGTGCGGCGTGAACGTCACCTTCGGGCTCGGCGAAGCCGACTTCCGCCCCGCGGGCCAGACCCTGATCGTACCGCCCAATACGGCGGGCGCCTCCGCCTGCGGCCACATCCGCGCCAGCTCCTGCACCATCTCCGGCAGGTGGAAGTGCCCCTCCAGCGCGTACGCGGAGACGCTCTCCGCCGCCTCGCCGAAGTGCGTGTTGAGGGCGAGGCCGCGGCCCGCGCCGGAGACGCCGGACTTAGAGTCTACGATGATGTCCGGACCGATGATCCCGGCCTTGACGGCAGGTGCCAGCGCCAGCAATGCGCTCTCCGGATAGCAGCCGGGGTTGGCAATGAGCTTCGACGCCAGGACGGCCTCCCGGTTCAGCTCCGTCAGCCCGTACGCCGCCTGTGGTAGGAGGTCTGGCGCTGGATGCGAATTCCCGTACCACTCGACGTACGTCTCGGCGTTGCGCCAGCGGAAGTCCACGCTCAAATCGACCACGGGCACGCCTGCCCGCACCAGCGGCGCCACGGCCTCGGCGCTGGCCCCGTGCGGCAGGGCGGAGAACACGAACTCCACGTTACCGATCTCTGCCTCCACCGTCAGGTCGTAGCAGGCCAGGTGCGGGAATACCTCGGCCAGCGGCTTCCCCGCCTCGCTGCGCCCGCTGACGCTGGTCACCCGCGCTTCCGGGTGGGCGTACAGCAGCCGCGCCAGCTCCGCGCCGGCGTACCCGGTAACGTTGATGATCCCAACTTTAATCATGGCCGTTCCTCCAGCGTTTGTTCGCCAATAACTAAATCGCCCCACCGCTGTATGGCGGTGGGGCTTCGTGCTTGCTGCTTCTCTGGCTTTAGCCTATCTCTTAGCCTTCTAGTGGCAGGCGCGCGAAGACCCCCCGCTTTCTGGTCGAGGCCGTGCCCGGGCGCTGTCGCTGCCTGCTGCCCTCATGATGGGTATACGGTAGGGGCTTTCGGGCGCGATGTCAAGGGTTTTGCCCCCAGGAACCCCTGCCCCGCCGGACAGCCGTCCAGCAGCGGGCACTGCTCGCACAGCGGCCGCTGCGCCCGGCACAGTCGCCGCCCGTGCTTGATCAGCGAGATGTGGAACGGGTAGACCTCCGCGGGGGCCAGCATCGCCTCGAGGATGTCGTGGGCCGCGCCGGCCTTCGCCTGTACCAGCCCTAGCCTCTGCGCCACGCGGTGCACGTGCGTGTCCACGGGCAGGGCGGGCCGCCCCAGCGCGAACATCAGGACGCAGGCCGCCGTCTTGGGGCCTACCCCCGGCAGCGAGCGCAGCCACTCTTTCGCCTCTGCCAGCGGCATCCCGGCCAGGAATCCCAGGTCGAAGGAGCCGCAGCGCCGCCAGACCTCCTCCAAGGCGGCCTTGATGCGCGGCGCCTTGATCCGCGCCAGCCCGCCCACGGCGATCTCGGCCTCGATCTCCGCCGGCGCCGCCGCCGTCAGCGCTGCCCAGTCCCGAAAGCGAGAGCGCAGCCGCATGAAGGCGCGACCGGAGTTGGCGTCCGACGTGTTCTGCGACAGGACCGTGAGGACAAGCTCCGTCATCGGGTCGCCGTGCGGGCGCCAGACGGGCTCGCCGTACAACGCGGACAGCCGTCGCACGATCTCTTGGGGAGAGAGGAGACCGGTCCTGCTCTTTCGCTTGGCCATCACGGGTTCTGCGCGAAGTAGTCCCAGACGGCGGCCGAGACGGCGGCGATCCGCTCCCAGTTCTGCGGCCTGTCCGTCATGACGACGATCACATACGGGCCGCCCGGCCCCCAGACCAGCGCTACGTCGTGAGTCGCCTCTTCGAAACTGCCGGTCTTATGCGCCACCGCCGTGCCTTCTGGCACTCCGGCCGGGACGCCCTGCCGGAAGCTCTCTTGGAGGAGAAGCGCCAGCATCTCCCTTCGCGACGCCTCGGAGACGCCCTCCCCAGCCGCGACAGCCTCCAGCAGCCGGGCCATGTCCCGCGCCGTCGCCGGCAGGGCGCGGTTGTTGAACTCCGTGTCTGTGAGGCCCAGGCTGCGCAGCGTCTCATCCGCTCGCGCGGCGCCCACCAGGTCTTGCAGCAGCGTCGCCGTGGACGTATCGCTCACCACGATCATCGCGTTTACGGCGTCCTGCAGCGTCAGGCTGTCGCCGGGCTGCAGGTCCAGCAGCGCCAGGGTACCCAGATCGTTCTGGGTATGCTCCTCGTCCAGCGTCAGGATCTGCGCGAAGTCCAGCTCCCCCGTCTCTCGCTGCCTGTACACCTCCAGCAGGATGCCCAGCTTGAACAGACTGGCCGCGTAGTACACCTGCGACTCGTTGACCGCCGCGTAGCGGCCGTCTTCCAGGTTGTGGACGACCACCGAGAATGACCCTTCGGCACCCGTGAGCGCCAATTCCAGACGGGCCTGCAACGCTGAATCCGGTGCGGCGCCCGCGAACGCCGATGGCAAATCGGGGACCGTTACGTCCGTCGTCAGCCACGCCAGCGACACCAGCCGCGGTTCGCGAGTCGGGCGGGGCGTCGCGGCTTCGGTCTCGCCCGCCGCACCGGCCCACGGCGATGGGGACGCAGCCTGCGTCTTCACGGTCACCCCCAGAGGCCCGCCGTCGGAGCCGCTGCCACAAGCGAACTCCATCGCGACGAGAAGCGAGGCAGCCAGCCAGG